>CALMOI010000153.1 GCA_937871735.1 uncultured Comamonadaceae bacterium | reverse complement strand
CGTGGGTAAACGGGTTGAACTGGGCGACTTGCTCAATCCAGACCGCGCCAGATTCGCGCAGCTTCCACAGCGGGTACAGCGCGCTGCTGATGAAGAACAGCGGAAAGATGACGAAATTCATCGCCCCGGCAAAGTTCTCCAACTGGCGCACGTAGACCGACAGCCACAGGCCCAGCGCCGCCAGCATCAGCGCGGCCAGCAGCATCACCGGCAGGGCTTGCACGATTTGCCCGGCGGACAGGCCCAAGTCCAGCGCCCAGGCTATGGCCGCAAACACGCCCATTTGCAAGAGCGACAGGGCGGCGGCGGCCAGCAGCTTGGACAGCAGCAGCCAACTGCGCGGCAGCGGGGCCGTCAGCAGCAGGCGCATCGCGCCCGTTTCGCGGTCATGCACCAAGGCCAGCGAGCTTTGCATGCCGTTGAACAGCGCCACCATACCCAGCAGGCCGGGCACGACGTAGAGGCGGTAATCAATATAGGTGTCATATGGCGGCACGATGGCCACGCCGAACACGTTGTGAAAACCCGCCGCAAACACCACCAGCCACAGCAGGGGCCGCACCAGCGCCGCGCCCAGCCGGGCAGGTTGCTTTAAAAAGCGCCCGACCTCGCGCAGCACGATGGCGCGCATGGCCCGCCAGCGGTGGGCCAAGGCGCTGGGGGCCGGGGTGGCGCGGTACAGCGCGGCCAAATCGGCGGTGGGCAAGGTGGAAGCCGTAGCGGGAGCGGTCATGGGGCGACCCTTTCAGGGACGGTGAACAGCGGTAAACAGATCAGCGGTTTTTGCAGGCGCTGTCGCCCGAGTCGGCACCCAGGGTGTCGAGCACATCGCGCGGATGCATCGCGCCTTCTAAGGGCGCGGTGGCGGCCACGCCGTCGCCGTGCGCCAAAAAGATGGGCTGGCGCAACTGGCCGTCCCAGGGGCGGAAGCTCACCGTGCCGCCCTTGAAGCCGTCGATGGTCACTTTGCCGCTGCGCAGGGCTTGCAGTTGCTGGGGCAAGGTGGCTTTGGGCTGATCGTCCAGCGCGGCGACGATGGCTTTGACGGCCACCCAGGCGGCCCAGTCGTGGCCCTGCATGGGGCGGCCCGCTTGCTTGATAAAGCGGCGCGTGAGCTGCGGTGCGCCGTAGCGATCCCACTGCGGATGCCACGCCAGCGGCACCAAGCCCGCATCGCCCAGTACCGGGCGCGGTTGGGCGGTGTTGTAGGGCAAGGTGCGGGCAAATTCGCCGTCGGTGTCCAGCACCAGCACGGCGTCGTGGCTGGGCTCGGCGGTCAACAGGCGCGGGTTGCCCAAGTCGCGCTGGCGCGGGTCGCCCGACAAAACGAATTTGCGCTCGGCCTTGACCTTGATGCCGTAGCGCTTGAACGCGCCCTGCCAGACCTCGCGCTGCTGTGCATCAGCAGGCCGGGGGCCGACCAGCCAGAGCACGTCGCGCCAATTGCGCCCGGCCAACCACTGGGCCACGGCATCGGCGCGCATGCGGTCGCTGGGCAGGGTGTGCAGCCACTGCGGGTGGCAGGCGCTGCCGCGCAGCTCGTCGCTGCCCTCGCTGACGTTGAAGACGATGGGTTTGGTCTTGAGCGCCGCCACCTCGGGCATCAGCGCTTTTTGCTGGGCGGCGGGCAGGTCGAGCAGCAGGTACTGCGCGCCGCGCTTGTCCAGCTCCTGGCGCAGCCCGGCGGCGTTTTGGCCGTCCCATTCCAGGCTTTGCAGCTTGAGCTGGTGGCCGGCCAAGTCCAGCGTGGGGCGGCTTTCTTCTAGCGCGACTTGCGCACCGGCCAGCGGGCGACCAGCGCTGTGGCCGGGGTAGGCGCGCTCCAAGGTGTTGCGCTCGTAGCGCGGGTCGTCTTTCAGGCCGACCACCAGCACTTGCCAATTGGTAATACCGGCGGCCCAGCCTAGTTGGATGACGCTACCCAGCACGGCGGCGATAAGCCAAGGGCGCAGCGGTTTCAACATGGCGCGGCTCATTTGACGAGGATGCTGTGCGGCACCCGTCCAGCGGCCACGGTCTTGATGGCGCGGCCAGCAGCGGTATCGACGATGGACAGGTCGTCGGACAAGCCGTTGGTCACGTACAAGCGCGAGCCGTCACGACTCAGGGTTGCGCCCCAAGCCCGCTTGCCCACCAGCACCACGCGGCGCACGGTGTGGCTGGCGACATCGACTTCGGCCACATGGTTGGCCCGGCCCAGCGTGACCCAGGCAGTTTTGCCGTCGGGGGTCATGACCAAGGCCACGGGTGTGATGTCGGTTTGGCGCATGCCGGGCAGCTCAAAAGCAATGGTTTGCTTGACGCTGCGGCTGGCGGTGTCGATCACGCTGACGCTGGCCCCCAGCTCGTTGCTGACCCACAGTTCCTTGCCATCGGGGCTCAGGGCAAAGCGGCGCGGGCGCTTGCCGACTTTGATCTGCGCCACGGCTTTGCGCTGGGCCAAGTCCATCACGTAGACCACGCTGGCGACTTCGGAGGTGACGTAGGCGGTTTTGCCATCGGGCGAGACTTGCACGCCTTCGGGCTCGCCGCCGGTTTTGATGGCGAACACGGGCTTTTTGCTGGTCAGGTCGTAGGCGGCCAGTTCGCTGTCTTCTTCAATCGAGACGTAAGCGGTTTTACCGTCGGGCGACAAGCTGAACATTTCAGGGCTTTCGGCGGTGGGGATGCTGTCCACCAGCTTGCCCGCCTCGACATCGACCACGCCCAGCTGGTTGCTGTCGCCGCAGGCCACCAGAATTTGCTTGCCGCCGCCCGTCCAAGCCATGTGACGCGGACGCTTGCAGACCGGGATGGTTTTGATGGGCGTGCCGTCGGGTTGCAGCACCAGAATTTGGTTGTCTTTTTCGCTGCTGACGTAGACCTGGGCCGTAGCCAACCCAGCGCTGGCCAACAGCAAGCTGCTCAACAGAGTGCGGGCGAGGTGGCGTGGGGTCATCAAACTGAGTGCCGTCAGGACAGCGGCGTTCCAGCGGGGGACGCGGTGATTCATGCAGTCTGTCTCCATGTTGTTGTGATGTGCGCTGCTGCGGGGCGTTGCAGTCAGGCAGCGGGTGGCCCGCTTCATGCATCAGAACGCAAAAAGCAGACCAGTCGCTCGCCTTGGCAGATGAGGCTATCAGGAGCGCAGACCCCGCTGAAACCGAGTGTTAACCCGGTATACCCCGGCTGGTAACCCGCTGCAAGACTGCTCTTTTCGGCAGCACTTGCTCCATCTTGCAACACTGAGCGCCAGCCTTGCGCTCGTTGTACGCTCGCGGCTTTCTGAACCCACTTTGCTCATCGCCATGCCCCACACGTCCACACCGTCATCGCCCCCCGCGCCGCCCTCGCCCACCGCTGATGCCACACACACTGCCGCGCTGCGAGTACACCAACTGGGCAAATCGTATGGCCGCACGCGGGCGCTCGATGGGGTGAACTTTGCGCTCTACCCCGGTCAGTGGGTGGCGCTGCTGGGCGAAAACGGCGCGGGCAAATCAACGCTGATTCAGTTGCTGTGCGGCCTGTTCACGCCTGACGAAGGTCAAATTGAGGTAGCGGGTTTGGACTTGTCAGCCCAGCCTTGCGCGGCACTGGCGCGCTTGGGCGTGGTGTTTCAGCAGTCCACGCTGGACTTGGATTTGACTGTGCTGGGCAACCTGCACTACCACGCCGGTCTGCACGGACTGGCTCCGGCAGTGGCCCGCCAGCGCATTGCCGACGGGCTGGCTTGGGCGGGTTTGACGGGCGTGGCACAGGCACCGGCGCGCACGCTCTCGGGCGGCAATCGGCGCAAGGTGGAACTGGTGCGATCACTGTTGCACGCGCCCCAAGTGCTGCTGATGGACGAAGCCACCGTTGGCCTAGACCCCGCCAGCCGCCAGCAATTGCTGGAACTGGTGCAGCGGCTGGTGAAGGAACAAGGCCTGTGCGTGCTGTGGACGACGCACTGGGCGCAAGAAGTGGCGCAGGCCGATGTGCTGCTGGTGTTGCAGCAATCGCGGCTGATGTTTGCCGCCCCGCCCGCCGAACTGCTGACGCAAACCGGCGCGGCAGATTTGGAGCAGGCGTTCTTGCAATTCAGCCGCCAAAACCGCCGCTGAAACAGGCGATCAAGCCGCCCACTTCACCGCGCCTGTCCATGCGGTGGCCAGCACCACAATGCCAAAAGCGATGCGGTACCAGGCGAACACCACAAAGCTGTGGGTGGCGATGTAGCGCAGCAACCAACGCACGCAAATCCACGCGCTGATGAACGACAGCACCAGCCCCACCGCAAACACCGGCGCATCAGCCACGCTGAGCAAGGCGCGCTCTTTGTACAGGCTGTAAAAACCAGCGCCAATCAGCGTCGGAATCGCCAAGAAGAAAGAGAAGTCGGTCGCCGTTTGGCGTGACAAGCCCAGCAACATGCCACCGATGATGGTCGAGCCCGAGCGGCTGGTGCCGGGAATCATGGCAAAGCACTGCACCAAGCCAACCTTGAGCGCGTCCAGCGGGCTCATCTCATCCACGCTGTGAATACGCACGGTGCTGGCCGGACGCTTTTCAGCCCACAAGATGATGAAGCCGCCAATGATGAAGGTGCTGGCCACCACCACCGGGGTGAACAAATGCTCTTTGATCACCTTGCCAAACAGCAAACCCAGCACCACGGCGGGCAAGAAAGCGATGAACACATTCAGGGTGAAACGCTGGGCTTTCTTGTCAGTCGGCAAGGCGGCGAAGTTGTCGCGCAGCCGCTGCCAGTACACGATGATGACCGCCAAAATCGCGCCGGTCTGGATCGCAATGTCGAAGACCTTACCCTTGTCATCATCCATGCCGAGCAGTGCGCCCGCCAAGATCAGATGCCCTGTTGACGAGATCGGCAAGAACTCGGTCAACCCCTCAACCACGCCCATGATGGCGGCTTTGATCAGCAATACGATGTCCACAAACGCTCCTTGAAAGATGCGGAATTATCACCGGGGTTATCCCTAGGCTGATGACGCACAGTTCACGCTGGCTGATGACGTTTCACGCAGCCGGGACTGCATTTCGTCGCATGGCGCTGGTGCCAGCGCGAGGGCGGCGGCACAGTGCAGGCATTGCCACGACAGACCACCGCCATGCCACTCACCCCCGCCATCACCTTGCATTTGAGCGCCGCTTTGGGCGCGTTGCTCATCGGCCCGGTTGCGCTGTGGGCGCGCCAAGGTGCGCTGCAACGGCCCCGGTGGCACCGCGCAGCGGGCTATGCATGGATCACGCTGATGCTGGCATCAGCGGCCTCGGCGATGTTCATCCGCGACGACCGGCTGCCCAACATTGCGGGTTACAGCCCCCTGCATCTGTTGGTGCCGCTGACGCTCTGGGGCCTGTACACCGGCTTTCGGCGTTTGCTCCACCACGACATTGCCGGGCACCGCAAGGCGATGCGCGGTTTGTACTTTCAAGCGTGTGTGGGCGCGGGCCTGTTCACGCTGCTGCCGGG
>CALMOI010000152.1 GCA_937871735.1 uncultured Comamonadaceae bacterium | reverse complement strand
GCTGAGCCGCCGCGCTGTGGTGGAAGCCTCGATGGGCGAAGAGCGCGCCAAGCTGATGGAAACCTTGCGCGAAGGTTCCGTGGTGCGTGGCGTGGTCAAGAACATCACCGAATACGGTGCGTTCGTTGACCTGGGCGGCATCGACGGCCTGCTGCACATCACCGACATGGCATGGCGCCGCGTGCGTCACCCGTCCGAAGTGGTGACCGCTGGTCAGGAAATCACTGCCAAGATCCTGAAGTTCGACACCGAAAAGAACCGCGTGTCTCTGGGTCTGAAGCAAATGGGCGACGATCCTTGGATGGGCGTGAACCGCCGCTACCCGCAAGGCACGCGCATGTTCGGCAAGATCACCAACATCGCCGACTACGGCGCATTTGTCGAACTCGAACCCGGTATCGAAGGCCTGGTGCACGTCTCCGAAATGGACTGGACCAACAAGAACATCGCCCCCAGCAAGCTGGTCTCCCTGGGTGACGAAGTCGAAGTCATGGTTCTGGAAATCGACGAAGACAAGCGCCGCATCTCCTTGGGCATGAAGCAATGCCGCGCCAACCCGTGGCAAGAGTTCGCCCAAAACACCAAGCGCGGCGACCGCGTGAAGGGCCCGATCAAGTCCATCACCGACTTCGGCGTGTTCGTCGGTCTGGCTGCTGGCATCGACGGTCTGGTGCACTTGTCTGACCTGTCTTGGAACGAAACCGGCGAAGCCGCTGTGCGCAACTACAAGAAGGGCCAAGAAGTCGAAGCCCTGGTGTTGGCTGTGGACGTGGACCGCGAACGCATCTCCTTGGGCATCAAGCAACTCGACCAAGATCCGTTCACGACCTTCGTGTCGATCAACGACAAGGGTCAAATCGTGTCCGGTAAGGTCAAGACGGTTGACGCTCGTGGCGCTGAAATCGATCTGGGCCAAGACATCCTCGGCTACCTGCGCGTCAGCGAAATCTCCCGCGACCGCGTGGAAGATGCCCGCAGCGTGCTCAAGGAAGGCGACGAAGTGACCGCCGTGGTGGTGAACGTGGATCGCAAGACCCGCAACATCCAGTTGTCGATCAAGGCCAAGGACATGGCTGACCAACAAGAAGCGATGTCGAACCTGAGCCAACAATCGGCTCGCGAAAACGCTGGCACCACCAGCCTGGGCGCTTTGCTGCGCGCCAAGCTGGACAACAACTAAGTTGCTGCCTGCCTGACCGAGGGGACAGACTTCAGCGCCCCGCCACTTCGTCAAGAGGTGGCATTGCGCGGGGTCTGTCCCCTTTTTTCTTTTGTTGTTTTCCTGATTTGCCCCCGCAATGACCCGCTCCGACTTGGTTGAAGAACTGGCAGCTCGCTTTACCCAACTGCCCTATCGCGACACGGAACTCGCCGTCAAAACAATCTTGGACGCGATGAGCGACGCATTGGTGCGTGGCAACCGCATCGAAATTCGCGGCTTCGGTAGCTTCTCTGTGAATCAGCGCCCTCCGCGCATCGGACGCAATCCGCGCTCTGGCGCCAGCGTGGCGATTCCGGCCAAACGTGTGCCGCATTTCAAACCCGGCAAAGCCCTGCGCGAAGCCGTAGCCGAGCGCACCGCCGAACTCAACGCCGCTGACGTGGCCGCGCCTGCCGCCCCGTAAAATTTGCCTGTCACCAGGAAGCCTTCATGAAACACCTGCTGTGGCTGCTCAAGTGGATGCTGAAGGCGGCCATCTTTTTCACCCTGTTTGCGTTCGCACTGAACAACCAAGAAGACGTGACCGTGCGTTTCTTCTTTGGCACCCATTGGCATACGCCGCTGGTGCTGGTAGTGCTCAGTACCTTTACCTTGGGCGTTGCCGTGGGCGTGCTCGGCATGGTGCCGCGTTGGTGGATGCACCGCAAAGCCGCCCGCCGCACCATCGCACCGCCTCCTGTCGTGCCACCGCCCACTGCCAGCAGCGCCGCTGCCGCGCCCTCACCTTCTTCGCTACCGCCTCATGGAATTTGACCTCAGTTGGCTGCTGTGGGGCCTGCCGCTGGCCTTTGTGCTGGGTTGGCTGGCCTCGCGGCTGGATCTGCGCCAGTTGCGCCTGGAAAACCGCCGCGCGCCCAAAGCCTACTTCAAGGGGCTGAACTTTTTGCTTAACGAGCAGCAAGACCAAGCCATTGACGCTTTCATCGAAGCCGTCCAAAACGACCCCGACACTTCGGAACTGCACTTTGCGCTCGGCAATCTGTTTCGCCGTCGCGGTGAGTACGAGCGTGCCGTGCGTGTGCATGAGCACCTGCTGTCACGCGGCGACCTGAGCGTGGCCGACCGCGAACGCGCCCAACACGCCTTGGCGCTGGACTTTTTGAAAGCCGGCCTGCTTGATCGCGCTGAAGACGCGCTGCGCAAGCTGGCGGCAACGCCGTTCCAAACCCAAGCCCAGTTGGCGCTCTTGGCGATCTACGAACGCTCACGCGAATGGCCGCAGGCCGCCGAAGTGGCGCGTCAGCTCCAAGCCTCGGGCGAGGCCAGCTTCACCGGGCGACTGGCGCATTACCTCTGTGAACAAGCCGCTGCCCACGTCAGCACCGGCGATCTGCACCACGCCGAACAGCTGCTGGTGCAAGCCGTGGCTGAAGCCCCGCAATCGGCCCGCCCACGCATTCAACTGGCCAAGCTGCAACACGACCAAGGCCAGATGGCTCAAGCGCTGCAAACCCTGCATGACTTGGCCGCAGCCACGCCCCAAGCGCTGCCTTTGGTGGCTCATTTGCTGGTGACTTGTGCCCAGGCCAGCAACCAGCTCGCCAGCACACGCACACTGCTGCGCGAGCACTACCAGCAGCAACCTTCACTGGACGTGCTGGAAGCCCTGATCACGCTCGACACCTTGGCCACGGGCGATGCAAAAACCGCGCGCCAAGGCTACATCAGCCACTTGGAACGCGAACCGTCGCTGATTGCCGCCGCCCGCTGGATTGCCGGAGAAAAGCTAGAGCACAACCAATTTCACCCGCAGGTGCAGCGGGCGCTGGATCATGCCGTCAAACCCCTGAGCCGCTACCGCTGCGCCGCCTGCGGTTTCGAGGCTAAAAACCACTTTTGGCAGTGCCCCGGTTGCCAAGCTTGGGACAGCTACCCGCCCGTGAGAGTCGAAGAGCTGTAAAACTTTGGTATGTAAGTCTTTGATTTGACAGGGTTTACCTCTGATTGATCTGAGTCAACCTGAGCGATGGCATACCCGTTGGAGATGCGGGTCGCGGGCCATCAAGCCTGCGTCACCGCAGTTCACACCATTTCTAATTTTCAGGAGGATCTCAATGTTCATCAAATCCCTTATCGCCGGTTTGGCGCTGCTGTGTGCCAGCGTGTCGTTTGCTGCCGTCGATGTCAACAAAGCCAATGCCGCCGAACTCGACAGCATCAAAGGCATCGGCCCCAGCATGTCCGCCAAAATTTTGGAAGCACGCAAGAGCGGCGACTTCAAAGACTGGGCTGATTTGAGCGCACGCGTCAAAGGCATCAAGGCTGGCAACGCCGCCAAGTTCTCAGCGGGAGGTTTGACCGTGGGCGGTAGCAGCTTCCAAACCGGCACCGTCAGCGCAGCCACCGCCAAACCGACCAAGGCCGCAGCGGCCACACCCGCAGCAGCACCGGCCAGCGCTGCCAAAAAGTAAGCCCCCGACGGCTCGCATTCGGCCCCGTGAGCTGCTGGCACCACCAGCGGCACACGGGGCCGAGTCACATCTGCTGCACCCATCCTTTAAGATGCGCCCCCACCTGCCCCGCTGGGGCGGGCACCGTCGTTGTCGCTCAAACTTGCAAGGAAATCTGTGTTCAAGAACCTCATCGTCTACCGCATCGGCCCGGACTGGTCGGCCACGGCATCGCAGATCGAAGATGCTCTTGATGCCGCCCGTTTTGTACCGTGCAGCGCCACCCAAGAAAAAGCCGCAGGCTGGATCGAGCCACGCGGCAAGGCCCACGGCCCGCTGGTTGAAGCGGTGGCGGGTCAGTACATGCTGAAGTTCCAGATCGAAACCAAGGCCGTGCCCGGCTCGGTGGTGCGACGCAAAGCCGACGAGCTGATCGCGCAAATCGAAGCCACCACAGGCCGCAAACCCGGCAAGAAAGAAAGCAAAGAACTGCGTGAAGATGCGCTGCAACAGCTGCTGCCCAACGCCTTCTCACGCGAGCAAATGGTGCTGGTCTGGATCGACCCCACCGCGCGGCTGCTGGTGCTGGATGTCAGCAGCCAAGCCAAGGCCGATGAGGTCACCACCGCGCTGGTCACCGCCCTGCCCGGCCTGCAAGTGGCCTTGCTGCAAACCAATGTGACCCCGCAAACCGCCATGACCAACTGGCTGACCGCCGCCAGCCCCGACGAATGGCCCGCCGGTTTGAGCGTGGAGCGCGAGTGCGAATTGAAGGGCGGCGAGCCCGACAAATCGGTCGTCAAGTTCACCCGCCACAGCTTGTTGAACGATGAAATCCGCCTGCACATCAGCCAAGGCAAGCTGCCCACCAAACTCGCCCTGAGCTGGGAAGGCCGCGTCAGCTTCGTGTTGACCGAGGGCTTGCAGGTCAAAAAGCTGGCGTTTTTGGAAGGCGTGTTCAGCGGCCCGGACGCGGGTGCCAGCGGCAAGGACGGCAAAGACGACCGCTTCGATGCCGACGTGGCCATCAGCACCAGCGAACTGAACAAAATGCTGACCGACTTGGTGGCCGCGCTGGGCGGCGAAGTGGTGCGCTGAACGGCCTCAGCCGCCGCCGCGCTGCATGTACAAGTCAAACCGACTCATGAACTGCTGACGCGCGTCAGCGTTCAAGTCGGCGAAGGCGAAATGGACACGCCAAGACGGCAGCCGCATCAACGCAATCACGCGGGCGGGGCCTGCGTGCCACGCCAGGGTCAGCGCGCCTGAGCCAATCAACACCGTGGCACCGCTTGCGCTGGCTTGCCACGGGTGAGCGCCGATAGCATCAGGCAGCCAGCGCAGCCACTCCGCCTGAGTGCAGGCCATTTCCCGGTCAAAGCACTCGGGGTAGAACGACTGCAAGGCCTCAACCTCCGGCAATCGGCGGCCAAATCGCCAGCACATCGCCATCGGCCAAGGTGCGGCTCAGGCGCTGTTCAGGCTCAACATAAACGCCGTTCACCAGCACCAAATGCACCAGCTTGGGCGGCAAGCCAAAGGGTTCGATGATCTGGCTGATGCTGGCGTCAGAGGCCACATCCAGCTCAATGATGTTGCCCTGCCGCGCAGCAGGCGGCAGGTAGTCAGTGAGCGAGGCAAAGAGCTTGAAGGTGATGCGCATGAGCAAGACTTTAGCGCGCCAGTTCAGCGGCGATGCACGTCAGCCGCGCCGCTCCACTGGCCTTGGGCTTGTGCGCAGGCCAGGTAAGCGTCCATCAGGCGCGTCGGGTCGGCCATCAGCTTGTCTTTCCAGGGGCCAAGTTTGACTTGACCTTCGACCAGTCCGCGCATCACGCCCACATGCTGAATCCAGCCCACGCTGTTGCAGCCGACCATCACGTCGTCTTTGAATTGCAGGCTCAGGTGGCGGCCTTCGGGGCGGTCGGTCAATTCCACATGCTCGCCGCCGGGCACGCCTTCCCAGTTGCCAAAGCTGCTGGAGATCAAGCCCAAGGTGTCGAGCACGTTGATTTGCGTCACGCCTTTGAGTTCGGCGCGCTGGCCGACCATGTTCAATGCGGCCACCCGCGCCTGTTCAGCCGCATTAGGCTGAATCGCGCTGACGATGGTTTTGCCGCTGACCTTGTCAAAGGCTTCGGCGCAGTCGCCAGCGGCGTAGATGCCGGCCACGCTGGTTTGCAGATGCTCGTCGGTTAGCACGCCTTGCAGACACGTCACGCCGCTGTTTTCGAGGAAACCAATGTTGGGCCGCACGCCAGTGGCGCTGATCACCAAGTCACAGTCCAAATACTGGCCGCCCGACAGGCGCACGCGCAGCGGCGGCAAGGGCGGCAGTTTCGGTTGCTCTTTTTTGAGGCCCACTAAGTTACCCAGTTGCTCCAGCAAACTGGGAGCCGGTGGTGCGGGATGCTGGGGTTGCTCAATGGCTTCGACCTTGGTGCCGGTGAAGACTTGCACGCCTTGGGTTTCGCACCAGTCGCGGATCATGCCACCCGCCACCGCGCCCATCATGCGCGGCACCATGCGGTCACCCATTTCCACCACGCTCAGCTTCACGCCGCGCCGCTTCAAGGCTTCCATGATGATGCAGCCGATGAAGCCCGCGCCCATTTGCAGCACGCGCGCGCCGGGCTGGGCCAGCGCCATGATGGCGCGGCCATCTTCCAGCGTCCAGCACGGATGCACGCCGGGGCTGTCGATGCCGGGAATGGGCGGACGCACCGGGCGCGAGCCAGTGGCGATCAGCAGCTTGTCAAAAGCGAGGGTGTCGCCGTTATCGAGCAACACGCGGCGCTGCGCCACTGCCAGCGACGTGGCCCGCGCTTGCACCAAGCGAATGCGCAAGTCCTGGAAATGCGTCGCGCCCTTGCGCAGGTAGGTGCCGCGTTCGTCGATGTTGCCCATCAACAAGTAAGGCAGCGCCATGCGCGAGTACGGCGGCTCGCGCTCGTCACCGACCACGGTGATGGTGTCACTGGGCGCGTGTTTGCGGATGGTCTCGGCGGCGATGATGCCCGCCGGGCCCGCACCGAGAATGACGTGGTGGGTCATGGATGCGGCTACCGGTTACAAACCCAGACGCTCGCGGGTCGCGGGGGTCGGGCGGCCTTCGGCATCCCAGCCGCGCGCTTCGTAGTACTTGGGCAACATCTCGGCCAGTTCGTTGACGCGACCCTTAGCAGGGCCGGTCTTGGCGGCTTCGGTCAGCAGGCGCTTGGGCAGGCTGTCGTCGGCCTTGGTGAAACCGGCGGCGTTGTTGAATTCGCGCTCCATGTTCCAGATGCGCTCGCCGATCTTGACCAGCTCTTCCGTCGTGAACTCCTCGCCAATCGCCGCTTGCAGTTGCGGAGCCAAGTCGGCCACGCCCCAGGCGAAGGTGGTGAACACGCACAGGCCAGACGAGTCGAACGCTGCCGTCGCGTCTTGGAAGGCTTTGACCAATTCGGGTTTGCCTTCAGAGACCAGCGGGTCGGTTTTGACCGGAATGCCCAGCACTTCCGACGCAATGGTGTAGCCGCGCAAGTGGCAGCCGCCCCGGTTGCTGGTGGCGTAGGCCAAGCCGATGCCTTGAATGGCACGACCGTCGTAGGCCGGGAATTCTTGGCCCTTGCTGCTCATCGACAAGTCGGGGTGGCCGTACTTGGCAGTCAGGCGCTTGGAGCCTTGGCCGATTTCCTTGCCAAAGCCGCGTCCGTTGACGGTTTCTTCGGCCAAGAAAGCCAGCGCACGGGCCGAGCCGAACGGCGCTTCAATGCCGACCATCTCTTTGGTCAGCACGCCCATTTCGTACAGCTCCATCACCGCGCCGATGGTGGCACCGAAGCTGATCGGGTCGATGCCTTCTTCGTTGCACAGCATGGAGGCGTATTGCAGCGCTTCCAAGTCGTTCACGCCGTTGGCCGCGCCCAGCGCCCAAGCGGCTTCGTATTCCAGACCGCCCGATGCGCCCCAGTATTGCGGCTTGTTGGCCACGGTGAAGTGGGTTTCGTCCATCTTGCTGATGCGACCGCAGGCAATGGTGCAACCAAAGCAGGCTTGGTTGGTGACCAAGTGCTTTTTGCCGTCGCTCTTGCGCGGCGTGGCCATCGCTTCAGCGGAGATGTCTTTGGCACCGTCAAACTGCACGTCTTGGTGATTGCGGGTGGGCAGCGCGCCCACTTCGTTGATCACGTTCATCAGCACTTGGGTGCCGTAGGTGGGCAGGCCCGAGCCAGTAACGGCGTTGTCGGCCAAGATCTTCTTCTTCTCGAAGGTGACCTTCATGAAGGCTTTGGGGTCGCGGATGTTGCCCACGCCCTTGGTGCCGCGCACGGCAATCGCCTTCAGGTTCTTGCTGCCCATCACAGCACCCACGCCCGAGCGTCCAGCCGCGCGGTGCAAATCGTTGACCACGGCGGCAAACAGCACGGCGTTTTCACCGGCCTTGCCGATGCTGGAGAT
>CALMOI010000151.1 GCA_937871735.1 uncultured Comamonadaceae bacterium | reverse complement strand
GTCGTGGGGCTATGCTGGTTGGTCGGTGGTGTCGGTGTCTTTGTTGGGCGGAGCATTGCTGGCGCTGTTGTTGAACTCGCCCCGCTGGTTTGCTTGGTTGGCGCGGGCGCTGGGCGGTAGAGGGGCTGCGGCGCTGATCTTGGTGGCGCTGCTGGCGGTGCTGACGTGGGTGCCCGATGCGCCGCCGTTGGTTTTGTCCGTGTTGTGTGCAGCCTTGGTCGGCGCCTGTGTGCTGCAAGAGCAGCACGCACTCACCGGGCTGTTGACGTGGCGGCCCTTGGCTTATCTGGGGACGATCAGCTACGGCCTGTACATGCTGCACATGCTGTGCAAAAACATGGTGGTGCTGCTGCTCGGGCGACTGGGGCAACCTCAAGATGGACTGCTGGTGGTGGCGCTGACGCTGTCCTTGGCCGTGCTGGCCGCCACACTCAGCTTCAGGTACTACGAAGCGTATTTCCTGCGACGCAAAAACGCCTTTGTCCGCTGAAGGCCGAGCGCGTCAGACTGCTTGCCCAGCGGCCCAGCCGCTTCTGATCGCGCCTTCTAGCGTCGCCGGATACGGCCCCGCGATGTAGTCCCCGCAGGCTTGCAAGCCGTCAGCCAATGCCGACGCGGGCCGCTGCAAGCCCGGTGTACAGGCAAAGGTGGCGCGCTTTTCGGTGATGGTTTGCAGCGGCTGCACTGTCAAACCCAGTTGCGCTTGCGCTTGCTCCATCACCCGCGCTTGCAGCGAGTCGCGCGTGCCGTGGCTGGCGCTGATCACAAACGCCAGCAGACCTGTCGGGCCACCCAGTTGGCCCCTGTCAAACACAAACTGCGCTGGGTGCGTTGCCGTGGCGCGCAAAGCCAGCATGGGGCGGGGCAGGGTGCCAGACGGTGCGGCAGCCTTGGACTCAACCTGCGCGTAAACCGTGGTGATGGCTTCGTGGCGCAGCGCACTGGCGCAAGCGGCCCAAGCGTGCAGCGCGCTGGCTTGCACGCGGGGCAGGGCGGCCGCCGTGTGACTGACCAACCGTGCCGCCTCCGTCGGCGCTGTGGCAAGGATCACGCGGTCAAACACCACATCGTCGATTTGCCAACGTGCTGCATCAGCGCTGCCGTTGGTGGTCAGGTTGACTGGACGCAGTTGCTGCACGCGCTGGCCCGTCACCACGCTGTGACCGCGTTCAGTCAGCCAGCGGGCGGCGGCTTCGGGGAACAGCGCGCCCAAGTCCACACGCGGCAGCAGCAGATTCGAGCCGCCGCGCTGGCCGAACATCGCGTCTTTCAGCACGCGCAAAAACACCGTGCCGCAGGCCGCACCGGCGGGCGTGTTCAGGGCTGAGACGCACAGCGGCTCGATGAATTCGTCTTTCAGGCGCTGCGTCAACCCGGCGCAAAGTTGGGCGACTGTGGTGCCGGGCGCGCAGGCAAAGCCGCGCAACTGCCACGCGGTGGCGGTGCGCAGCAGCGCAATTTTGTCGGGCACGCTCCAGCCGCGTGTGCGCACAATGCCGATCACCGCATCCCACGGCGCGGGCAAATTGGGCAAAGCCAGCCCGCTGCCATCCGGGAAACTCAGCGCCAGCGGCAGGCGCAGCAGCGCGGTTTCGGGCGCGATGCCCACCAAGCGCAGCAGGCGCAGCGTGTCGGTGTAAGCCCCAATCAAGATGTGCTGGCCGTTGTCCAGCGTCAGCGTGGGCGCATGGGGTCTGTCTAGCGTCACTTTGCGGGCGCGGCCACCCAGCGTGCGGGCCGCTTCGCAAACCGTCACTTGCTGCCCAGCCTGCGCAGCGGCCACCGCCGCCGCCATGCCCGCCCAACCGCCGCCGACGATGGCGGTGCGCACACGCGTGCTCATCTCAGAACCGGCCCAGCGCCTGCATCTTCCACGCCAGCCAGAGCTTGCGCACGGGCGTGAGGGCGATGCGCTGGTGCAGCACTTGGAAGTTGTCGTGCTCAATTTCGCGCAGCAGCGTGCGGTAGATGCTGGCCATCATCAGGCCGGGTTTTTGGGCGCGTCGGTCTACATCGGGCAGCAGCGCCAAGGCTTCGTCGTAGAGGCGGTGGGCGCGGTCGGCCTGGAACTTCATCAGCGCGGTGAAGCGGTCGGAGTACTGGCGCTTGAGCAGCTCATGCGCCTTCACGTCGTGCTGTTGCAGCTCGTTGATGGGCAGGTAGATGCGGCCCCGCATCCCGTCTTCGCCCACGTCGCGGATGATGTTGGTGAGCTGGAAGGCCAAACCCAGCTTGTGCGCGTAAGCCGTGGTGGCCGGGTCGGTTTGACCAAAAATGCGCGCCGACACTTCGCCGACGATGCCCGCCACCAAGTGGCAGTAACGCTCCAAGCCGGGAAAGTCGAGGTAGCGGGTTTGCTCCAAGTCCATTTGGCAGCCTTCGATCACGGCTTGCAGGTGGCGCTCTTCAATGCCGTAAACCGGGCAGTGCGGCAGCAGGGCTTGCAGCGCCGGATGCGTGGCCGTGCCTGCGAAGGCTTTGTGTACTTCAGACTGCCACCACGCCAGTTTGGTGTGGGCCACGCCGGGGTCGGAGACTTCGTCCACCACATCGTCCACCTCGCGGCAGAAGGCGTAAAACGCCGTGATGGCCGCGCGCCGGGGCGGAGGCAGGAACAAAAAGGCGTAGTAAAAGCTGCTGCCCGAGGCGGCGGCTTTTTGTTGAACGTAGTCTTGCGGAGTCATGGGGTGCGATTGTCACATCCACAGCGCACGCCACAGCAGCACCAGCGCATCGGCGGCGTGCAGCTTGGGGCGCGTGCGCAAGGTGCCGTGATCGAGCGCTCGGATTTTGTCGATGATGCGCAGTCCGCCTTGCACCACCAGCCGCAGCTCCCACCCAGCACGCCAGCCCGCACGGGCTTGCACTTCATGCACCAGCGGCGCGCCTTGGCGCATCAGGGCTTCGGCCCAATCGACTTGCGAGGCAATCAAGCGCCGGGCGATGGGGCTGTCAACTGGCGCGTCGTGCGCGAGGCTCGCCGCAGCGCACGCATCTTGCGGCAGGTAGTAGCGGTGGCGCGGCAAGTCCACGCTCAGGTCTTGCCAGAAGTTGATGAGTTGCAGCGCCGAGCAAATCGCGTCGCTGCGCACCAGCGCGACACTGGCGGTCACGCCGTACAAATGCAGCAGCAAGCGGCCCACCGGGTTGGCCGAGCGGCGGCAGTAGTCCAGCAGCGCGGGGCGGTCGGCGTAACCGGCGCGGTCACGGGTTTGCGCTATGTCTTGCATGAAGGCGCTGAGCAAGTCGTCCAGCAGCGGCACCGGCAGCGCGAATTGCTGGATGGCGTAGGCCAACGGGCCAAACACCTCGGGCCAGCGCGGCGAGGGCGCGAGGCCGTTGCCGACGGCTTGCAAGTCGGCGCGGAAGGCGCTCAGCTCGGCCAAGCGCTGGTCGGGTGTGGCATCGCCTTCGTCGGCGATGTCGTCAGCGGTGCGAGCGAAGGCGTAGATGGCGGCAATCGGCGGGCGCAGCCGAGGCGGGCACAGCCACGAGGCAACCGGGAAGTTTTCGTAGTGCGTGACGGGGGCGGCAGTGGTGGGCAGCGGTGCGGAGGGCATAAGCGGGCGGCGCAAAAAGTCGAAAAAAGCGGTGCGCAGATGCAGCCGCAGGGCGTGCCGAGCAGGCGGGGATGCGCCGGATTGTCGCTTGACAGAGGTCAGGATTTACCCTAAATTACTAACCAATCGGTCATTAACTGTCCAAATTTTATCTATCCGGGTGGGTCATGAAGCTTCATTTTTCGCAATTTTCACGCCGTGCGTTGGCTTGGGGGCCGGTGGCCGGGGCTGTGCTGATGCTGGCCGCTTGCAGTCCAGCGGCTGCGCCCGAAGAACCGGTGCGCGCCGTGAAGGTGATTCAGGTCGGTGCCAGCGATGTCACCTCAGGCCGCGAGTATTCGGGCGAGGTCAAGGCGCGCGTGGAGTCGCAATTGGGCTTTCGCGTGGCGGGCAAGATCACGCGCCGCGTGGTGGAGCTGGGCCAGCGCGTGCAAGCCGGGCAGTTGCTGGCGCAGTTGGATCCGCGTGACTACCAGCTCGCCGCCGATGCAGCCCGCGCCCAAGTGACGGCAGCGGCCACGCAGCGTGATTTGGCGGCAGCTGACTTCAAGCGCTACCAATCGTTGAAAGAGCAGAACTTCATCAGCGGTGCTGAGTTAGAGCGCCGCGACACCACGCTGCGCGCCGCGCAAGCCACGCTGGAGCAAGCGCAGGCGCAACTGGCCGGGCAGGGCAACCAAACTGGCTACACCCAGTTGTTGGCCGATGTGTCGGGCGTGGTCACGGGTGTGATGGCCGAAGCCGGTCAGGTGGTGACGGCGGGCACGCCCGTGGTGCGTATCGCCCAAGACGGCGCACGCGACGTGGTGTTCGCCCTGCCTGAAGACAAGCTGCCCAGCCTGCCCGTGGGCGCGGGCGTGGTGGTGCGGCCTTGGTCGGGCGGCGCAGAACGCTTCAACGCCACGGTGCGTGAAGTGGCCGCCAGCGCCGATCCGGTGACGCGCACTTTTGCCGTGAAGGTGACGCTGCCTGCGCAAGCTGCCTTGCCGCTGGGTGCGACGGCTTATGTGCTGCCGCAAGCGCCTGCTACTGGCTTGCCGCAAGTCATCAAACTGCCGACCAGCGCGCTGCGTCAAGAAGGCAAAGGCACGGCGGTGTGGGTGCTTGACCCCGCCAGCATGACGGTGCGCTCGCAGCCGGTGCAAATTGCCACCGCAGACGGTAACGATGCCGTGGTGGCCGCCGGACTGCAACCGGGTCAACTGGTGGTGTCGGCGGGCGTGCATGTGCTCTCGCCCGGCCAGAAAGTGACCATCTACCGCGCCAATCCGGCTTCGGCTCCGGCGCCAGTCGCCAGCGCTGCATCCGCTGCCGCATCTGTTGCCACTCCTGCTGCCCGGTAAGCCGCCATGAAGTTGCAAGACGACACCCAAGTTCAACCCCGCGCCAGCTTCAACCTGTCGCGCTGGGCGCTGGAACATGCCGCGCTGACCCGCTACCTGATGGTGGTGCTGATGCTGTTGGGCATTGCCGCCTATTTCCAACTCGGCCAAGACGAAGATCCGCCCTTCACCTTCCGGGCGATGGTGGTGCGCTCTTACTGGCCTGGTGCCACCGCGCAGCAAATGGCCGAGCAAGTCACCGACAAGCTCGAACGCACGCTGCAAGAAGTGCCTTACGCCGACAAGATTCGCAGCTACTCCAAGCCCGGCGAATCGCTCATCATTTTCCAGATCAAAGATTCGTCGAAACCGTCGGACGTGCCCAACGTCTGGTACTCGGTGCGCAAAAAGATCGGCGACATGCGCTACACCTTGCCGTCGAATGTGCAAGGCCCGTTCTTCAATGACGAGTTCGGCGATGTGTTTGGCGTGATCTACGCGCTGGAGTCTGACGGCTTCAACTACGCCGAACTCAAAACCTTTGCCGACGATGTGCGCCAGCAACTGCTGCGCGTGCCCGATGTGGCCAAGGTTGATTTGTTCGGCCAGCAAGACGAAAAGCTCTACGTGGAAGTCTCGCAAAAGCGCGTGGCTCAACTGGGGCTGGACATGAACAGCGTGCTGAGCCAGTTGGGCCAGCAAAACGCCATCGAATCAGCAGGCGCGGTGCAAACGCCGCTGGACGCGGTGCAAGTGCGCGTGGCCGGTCAGTTCAACGCGATTGAAGACCTCAAGGCCATGCCGATACGCGGTGCGTCGGGCCAGCAATTGCGGCTGTCGGACATTGCTGAAGTCAAGCGCGGTTTGGTCGAACCGGCCACTGTCAAGGTGCGCCATCAGGGCAAAGAAGTGATCGCGCTGGGTGTGTCCATGACCAAGGGCGGCGATATCGTGGCGCTGGGCCACGCCCTGAAAACGGCTTCCGAGCGCATCGAAAAGCAATTGCCGCTGGGCGTGAAGCTGGTGCAAATGCAAGACCAGCCCAAGGCGGTGACGACCTCGGTAGGCGAGTTCATTCACGTGCTGATCGAGGCCGTGGGCATCGTGCTGGCGGTGAGTTTCCTGAGCTTGGGGCTGCACAAGCGCCCCGGCAACAACCCGCTGTGGCGGCGCTGGACGCTGGACATGCGGCCCGGCTTGGTGGTGGGCATCACCATTCCGCTGGTGTTGGCGGTGACGTTTTTGTGCATGCAGTACTTGGGCATAGGCTTGCACAAAATCTCGCTGGGTTCGCTGATCATTGCGCTGGGTTTGCTGGTGGACGACGCCATCATTGCCGTCGAAATGATGGTGCGCAAAATGGAAGAGGGCTACGACAAAGTGCGCTCCGCCACCTTCGCCTATGAGCTGACGGCCATGCCCATGCTCACCGGCACCTTGATCACCGCTGCGGGCTTTTTGCCGATTGGCATGGCCAAGTCCACCGTGGGCGAATACACCTACGCAATCTTTGCGGTGACGGTGGTGGCGCTGGTGCTGAGCTGGATCGTCTCGGTGTACTTTGTGCCGTACTTGGGCACGCTGCTGCTGAAGCCGCCGCCGCATGTGGTGGCCGCCCAAGCCGCAGGCCATTCGCACGAAGATGAGCCGCACGAGATGTTCGACACCCCGTTCTACACCGGCTTTCGCAAATTGGTGAATGCCTGCGTGCAGTACCGCTGGATCACCATCGGTGTGACGATTTTGGTGTTCGCGCTCGGCATTTTCGGCATGGGCCGGGTGCAGCAGCAGTTCTTCCCGGACTCCAGCCGCCCCGAAATTTTGGTGGATTTGTGGTTCCCTGAAGGCACGTCGTTTGCCGCCAACCAAGAAGTCACCAAGCGGGTGGAAGCGCGTTTGATGGCTGAGCCCGGCGTGGTCACGGTCAGCGAATGGGTGGGCTCGGGCGTGCCGCGTTTTTATCTGCCGCTCGACCAAGTGTTCCCGCAAACCAACGTGACGCAGTTCATCGTGGTGCCGCAGGACTTGAAAACCCGCGAAACCTTGCGCCTCAAATTTGACACCCTGCTGGCCCAGGAATTCCCTGAAGCGCGGGGCCGTGTCAAGCTGCTGCCCAGCGGCCCGCCCGTGCCGTACCCGGTGCAGTTTCGCGTGGTGGGCACCGACCCGCAGGTGCTGCGTGAACGCGCCGACGAGGTCAAAGCCATCTTGCGCGCCAACGACCACATGCGCGGCGTGAACGACAACTGGAACGAGTCGGTGAAGGTGATTCGCCTCGAAGTCGATCAAGCCAAGGCGCGTGCCTTGGGCGTGAGCAGTCAAGCCATCGCCCAAGCGGCCAAGATCATGCTGGAAGGCAGCAACATCGGCCAGTTCCGCGAAGGCGACAAGCTGATCGATATCGTGCTGCGCCAGCCGCTGGACGAGCGCGATGCCATCACCGACATTGGCAACGCCTATTTGCCGACGGCCTCGGGCAAGTCGATTCCGCTCACGCAAATCGCCAAGCCGGTGCTGAACTGGGAGCCGGGCGTGATGTGGCGCGAAGGCCGCAGCTACGCCATCACGGTGCAAGGCGACATCATTGAAGGCCTGCAAGGCGCAACGGTGACGGCTGAGTTGCAACCCCAGCTCAATGCTTTGGCCGCGCGCTGGGCGGCGCAAGGCCAAAGCAACTACCGCATCGAAGTGGCCGGTGCGGTTGAAGAAAGCTCCAAAGGTTCTAGCTCGATTGCTGCGGGTATGCCAGTGATGCTGTTCTTGACCTTCACGCTGCTGATGCTGCAACTGCAAAGTTTCAGCCGTGCCATGCTGGTCTTCTTGACCGGGCCGCTGGGCATTGCGGGCGTGGCTGGGGCGTTGCTGGCCTTGGGCCGACCCTTTGGCTTCGTGGCGCTGCTGGGGGTGATTGCGCTGATGGGCATGATCCAGCGCAACTCGGTGA
>CALMOI010000150.1 GCA_937871735.1 uncultured Comamonadaceae bacterium | reverse complement strand
TCGTGGAAGTAGAAGGCAATGGTTGCAGCCTGGGCCCGAACCCGGTTGATGTGCTGGCCGCCAGTGCTGGCAAGACCGTCGCTTTGTTTGCCGTTCCCGGTGCTTTCACCCCCACTTGCTCGGCCAAGCACGTGCCCGGCTACGTGGAGCAAGCCGCTGCCCTGAAGGCCGCTGGCGTCGATGAAATCTGGTGCCTGAGTGTGAACGACGCTTTCGTCATGGGCGCTTGGGCGCGTGACCAAAAGACCGGCACCGCCGTACGCATGCTGGCCGACGGCGACGCCGTGTTCGCCAAGGCTACCGGCCTGACGCTGGACTTGAATGGCAAGGGCCTGGGTCTGCGCAGCAACCGTTACTCCATGCTGGTCAAAGACGGCAAAGTGGTCACGCTGAACGTGGAAGGCCCCGGCAAGTTTGAAGTGAGCGATGCCGCAACCTTGTTGGCACAAGCTCAAGCCTGATATCGCTAGGGGTTGGCGTCGCCAGCCTTGATCGCCATAAAAGCCGCACTTCGGATGAAGCTGCGGCTTTTGTTTGGGTGGCCGTGCCTCAGAGTTCGGCTTTCAGGTAATGCGCCCCGACCAAGGGGTTGTGATAGTAGGGCGGTATTTCTGTAAACCCCAAATCTTCGTAAAGCGCTCGTGCGGCCTCCATGTCATCGAGCGTGTCGAGCAGCACGCAGTCGTAGCCGCTGAGCCGTGCGGCTTCGAGGATGTCGGCGGCCAATTGGCGACCCAAGCCCAAACCTCGGTACGCGTCGCGCACGTACAGCCGTTTCATTTCGGCGGCGTTGGCGTAATCCACATTGTCTAAAGGACGCAAGGCGCAGCAACCGGCGCACTCGCCATTGACCAGAGCCAGCAGCAACGCGCCACGCGGTGCGGCGTAGTCACCGGGCAGCTCGCGCAACTCGGCTTCAAAATTTTGGAAGCACAAATCGACTTGCAGGCTTTCGGCGTACTCGCGGAAAATTTGCCGCACCAGCGACCAGTGCTCAGCCGTGGTGGGGGAAATCAGTTGGATGTGTGGGGTGGTCACTTGAAAATGGCGTTGGAGCCGAGCGAAATTCCTGCAAAGTTTAGCCCGATCGCCCCGGCGTGACGATCAGCCTAAACCCGCAATCCAGTACACCAGTCCGGCACAAGCCGCCCAGATCAACAGCGCCTTCCAGCGGCTGAAACCATCGTCGCGCGAAGCGGGCAGGGGCGATGCATCTGGCACCAGCTTGTCGCCTTGCAGCATGGGCTGCACCAAGTTTTCTTTCTTCTTCAGTCGATAAAACAAGATGGCGGCGATGTGCAGCGCGACCAGCGCGATCACGAGCAACTGGCCGACCTCGGTGTGGTACGCCGTCGCCAAGCTCACCGTGTCGCCCGACACGTAGCGCGTGAGCGGCCCGGCGGCGGCAATTTCATCATCGCTGATCAAGCCGCTGCCGACTTGCACGCCCAGCACGGTCAGCAAACCGAACACCGACAAAGCGCCCAGCGGGTTGTGGCCGGCGTGATGCTCCGGGCGAGACTCGCCGTGCAGGTAGCGCCACAGCGTGCTCGGTGCGTAGATAAAGCTGGCAAACCGCGACCAGTGCCCGCCCACCACGCCCCACACCAAGCGAAACAGCAGCAGGCTGAACACGGCGTAGCCCAGGCGGAAGTGCCACGTCATCACATCACCGCCGATTTTGCCGGTGATGAACAGGCCCACCACGCATGCAGCGAGCAGCCAATGAAACAAACGGGTGGGTAAATCCCAGATACGAAGCGTGCGCATAAAACCGATCTCCTGAAGCTTTGTCGGCACAATGATGCCCGGTTTGGAGCATGGTGAGCGCCGTGCTTTCAACCTCATTCAGCCCTTTTACGGAGAGTTTTCATGAAATCTGTCTTCGCTTTTGCCGTCGCCGCCACCGTGCTGGCGTTCTCGACCTCAGCTTCGGCCCAGTTTGCTAAACCTGAAGATGCGATCAAGTACCGTAAATCTGCACTCAGCGTGATGGGCACCCACTTTGGGCGCTTGGGTGCGATGGCCAACGGCAAAGTGCCGTTTGATGCCAAAGTCGCCGCTGATAACGCCGATGTGCTGGCCACGATGGTCAAGCTGCCTTGGGCCGCTTTTGGCGAAGGCACCGACACGGGCGACACCAAAGCCAAGCCTGAAATTTGGAAAGAATCAGCCAAGTTCAAAGCTGCGAGCGACAAAGCGCAAACAGAAGTTGCCAAGTTGGCCGCCGCTGCCAAAACTGGCAATTTGGACAATCTGAAAGCCGCTTTTGGCCCCGCTGCTGAAACTTGCAAGTCTTGCCACGACGCATTCCGCAGCAAATAAACGATATTGAACCCACAGCCCCTGAGGGGGCTCCATTCCCGGCGCTTGATGCGCCGATTTTTTTGGCCTAACGGTCTCACACCCCGTATCTGGTATTGCCATAAATCTGCCTTATTCCAGTAAGACAATAGTTCATAGTTCCCTTATCGAGGGTTCACTTCGCAGATACATATGGATGCTAAGCATGAGGTATTCACCTCAGTAGGCACCAACGAAAAACTCCGCCAACTGTCCGGTTGCGGTGGTATTTGCTCCTCCCCTGTGGCTTTTTTGTGGACTCGATTGAATCGTGAAACAAATCTTAGTGGTTGAAGACGAGCCAGGCATTCAGGAGCTGCTGCAACTGAATTTGTCGATGGCCGGGTATCGCGTCAGTGTGGCCAACAACGCTGACGAGGCCGTGGCCCTGATACGCGATGCGCTGCCTGATTTGGTGCTGATTGATTGGAATATGCCGGGGCGCTCTGGGGTTTCGTTGGTGCGTCAGTTGCGGCAAGACTCACAAACTCGCCACATCCCCGTGATCATGCTGACCGCGCGTGATGATGAGTTGGACAAAGTCACCGCGTTCGATTCGGGCGTCGATGATTACGTCACCAAACCCTTCCGTGCCCGTGAACTGATTGCGCGCGTGCAGGCGCTGCTGCGCCGCGCCTACCGCGATGCCACGCCCGATGTGCTGGAAGTTGACGGCCTGCGGCTGCTGCACGAGCAGCGCCGGGTGATGGTGGGCATGCGCGAATTGGTGCTGGGCCCAACCGAATACCGGCTGTTGCATTTTTTGGTGCAGCACCCCATGCGGGTACACACCCGCAGCCAGTTGCTGAACCACGTTTGGGGCAATTACGCCGAGTTGCAGGAGCGCACGGTTGATGCTTACGTCGGCCGTCTGCGGCAATTGATGGACGCCGCCGGGCATCACACCTGCATTGAAACCGTGCGCTCGGTGGGGTATCGCTTCCTCAAGCGTGAGCCTGTGCCCGAACCGCGTGTTCGCGTGCGCCATGAGTCCTTGGCTGCATGGACGATTTAAGCCACCTGCCGCCTCGCACCCAAACCGAATTGTTTCGCGCCTTGGAGTCGGCAGTCACGATTCGCCACCGAGGTGAATTGTTTTTGTGGGCGCAAGGCCCTTTGCAGGCATTGATTCCGCATGGCCTGATGCTCGGATTCATGCTCAATGACGAGCAGCAGGTCAGCCACACGGATTGTTTGCAAGCGGTGGTGTTGGAGGCCGGGAAGCTAGAGGCATTGCGCCATCCCAAGACCGGTTTGGTGGTGCGAATCGCCCAGCGCTGCCGTGAGTTGGGGTTGATGGCGTGCCAATTGCCCGCCTCAGTGACTGAACACGCACCGCTAGATATTGGCGCTGACTTGCAGCAAGAGTGGCGTGAGCTGGATTTGGGACATGGCATGTTCCAAGGCAGCGGCCCATTGGCTGGGGGAGATGGTTCTTTCTTTGCGCTGCTGGGGTTGACTCAGCCACCGCAATCGACCCAAGCGCTGTTGTTGCAAGTGCTGTTGCCGCAGTTGCACGTGGCCTTGTCGCGCTCACAGCGTTACGGCACTTTAGAAGCCACCCCGGATGTTGTCAGCGCCAATGACACCCAATTGAGCGAGCGCCAGTTGGAAATTTTGCACTGGGTCAAGCTGGGCAAGACCAACCACGAGATCGCTCTGATCTTGGACATCAGCGAGCTGACGGTGAAGAACCACATGCAAAAGCTGTTCAAAAAACTCAATGTTCACAACCGTGCGCAGGCTGTGGCCAAGGTGATGTCGACATCACGCGATTGACGTTGCATGTAGTCCGAACAGACTACCTCGCCGCTTGGCGCTCAAGAACGCCTGTCACAAAGAATTTCTAAATTAGCACTGTCATGACCCAGCGTAGGGCGAGTTGCTGGCAGTCATCGGGGTTTCTCACGCAGGCCAAATCTGCTTGGAAATGCTCGTCACTGCGCAAGGCTCTGGAGGTCATGGATGGATGGCTTGTGGCCACTGCTGCGAGTAGCGCTGTGAGTTATCCCCCAGTTGTTAATAGATTTTCTTGATTTACAGGATTCGTCATGAAACTGAAGATGATTGCTGTGGCTTGCGCCACCTTGTCCGCTGGTGTCGCTTTCGCCGCCACCCCCACTCTGACTTGCTCCACCGCCACCTTGGCTGGCTTGGTGAACACTTGCCAGCCTGACGTGGTGTTCTACATGGGCGGCGCTTCCGCTCAAGGCCCTGCTTTGAACGCCGTGCTGGCCGCTGGCGGCAATGGCATTTTTGACACGTCCGCTGTGCGCGGCAAGATCACCCTGAACTCCACTGTCAACGGCAACGGCAACACCGTGGGCTACATCGGCAAGGGTGCCGTGGGCACTCCTTACGCTGGCAAGAGCGTGCTGGTGATTTACAACAAGCTGAACGGCTCTGCTGCTGGCGTGGGTCAATTGCTGGCCACCATCAAGACCGCTACCGAAGCCACCACCCTGCAAACCGTGACCGCCGCGATGGTCAAGGCCAACACGGCTGGCACCTGCACCGTGGTTGAACCCGCTTCTGCTGGCGCTCTGGGCACGGCCACTTGCACCACCGAAGCCAACTTCGCTTCCGGCTGGGGCAAGGACGCACAAAAGGTCATGCACCTGGCTTTGTCCGACGTGAAGCCTTCTGAACTGGCTCCTGGTGGTCTGATGAATGGCACCAAGGCCATCGCTTGGGCTCCTGCCAAGTTCCCCGCAACCGTGACCGGCATGCAAGGTTTTGGCGTGATCGTCAACCCCGCTCTGTACACCGCTTTGATCGCTCAACAAGTGGCCAACGGCAGCCTGCCCGCTGCTTGCGCATCCTCTGAAACCGTCGGTGGCGCTACCGATGTGGTCAGCCTGACTTGCCAACCTAACCTGACCAAGGCCGCTTACGCTGGTTTGGTGACCGGTTCCATCACCACTGCCGACGCACTGTTGGGCACTTCTGGCGACACCCACGCTCTGAGCTTGGCTCGTCGTGGTGCCAGCTCGGGTACCCAAGCTGCTTCCAACATCTTCTTCGCCAACCAAGCCGCTTACGTGGCCAAGACTCCTACCACCGACGGTTTCCTGGATCCCGTGGTGGCTGGCACCTACGGCACGATGGTTGTGACCGAACAAACTGGCACGGGTGGCGTGATCACCGCTGTGTCGGGTAACACCGCTGGCTACGCCCTGGGTGTGGTGTCGTTGGAAAACGCTTACAACATGACCAAGGCTTCTTCCGCTTTGAAGGGCGCTCTGTACGTCAAGATCGACGGCATCAGCCCCAACTTGGTGTTGGACGCTTCGGGCAACACCGTGGTGGATGCCAAGCACCGCGCTGGTCTGCAAGCTGGTTACCCCTTCGCCTTCCAAATGCAAGCCATCAAGTCTGCTGATCTGGCTGCCAAGGCTGCCAACCAAGCCGACATCGCTACCAAGATCGTGGCTGGCTTGACCGACCCGGCTCAAAACCTGACCGGTATCGCTTACATCGGCTCTTCTGACGCTGCCAAGAACACTGCATTCACCCGCAGCGGTGGCAACAACTACCTGCCCCTGATCAAGAACTGATCTGACCCCAAATCAGCCTGGTAAGGCGAACAAGCAACCCTTCTGCGGAAGGGTTGCTTTTTTGTGGGTGGTGCATCCCGCTGGTTGCTTGTCGCCAGTGTGAGAGTCATCGGGATGCCTCATTTTTGCAAAGTCAGTTTATGAATGTCTCGCTCACTTGCGGTAATTGGTTGCGGCGTACGCGCCTGGTGATGGCTTGGGGTGTTGTCCTGTTGGCGGGTACAGGCACCGCTTGGGCGCAGGGTGAAACGGGCGCGCAGTTTGACATTGACGAGTTCCGCGTCGAGGGCAACAGCCTGCTGGGCGCTGAGGCGATTGAACAAGCCGTGCAAGCGCACATGGGCCCCAGCCGCAGCTTGAAAGATGTAGAAGCCGCCCGCGCCGCGCTGGAAAAGCGTTACCACGACGCAGGCTATTTGACGGTGCTGGTCTCCATCCCCGAGCAAAGTGTCGATTCCGGCGTGGTTGGGCTGCAAGTGACCGAAGCGCCCGTGGCCAAGCTGCGGGTGGTGGGGGCGCAGTACCACCTGCCCAGCGCCATCAAGGCGCAAGTCGATCAAGTGGCTGAAGGCCAAGTGCCCAACTTTGATGAGCTGCAAAAAAGCCTGACCGCCATCAACCGCGCCGCTGACCTGAAGGTCGCCCCGGTACTCAAACCCGGCAAAGCCCCCGGCACAGTCGAGGTGCAACTGGACGTGGACGACCAACTGCCACTGCACGGCAGCGTGGATCTCAGCAACCGCCAATCGCTCAACACCAGCGCCACCCGCTTGGGCGCATCCATGCGCTACGACAACCTGTGGCAATTGGGGCACAGCTTGGGCGTGACGCTGCAAACCTCGCCGCAAGACACCCGCGAAACGCAGGTGGTGTCGCTCAATTACCTCTGGCCTTTGAGCCGCTCGGGCGATGCGCTGAGCCTGTACGTGGTCAGCTCCAACAGCCAATTTGCCACGCTGTACAACTCGCCCGGCTTGGGCATGTTGGGCAACACCCACATCGCGGGTGCGCGTTACGCCCTGCCGCTGGACGGCCCGGCTGACTACGTGCAAAGCATGACGATGGGGCTGGACTACAAGGATGTCCAGCAAACCCTGAGCTTGGACGGCCTCTCTACCGACAGCCCGCGTGTGCGCTACGCCCCCATCAGCCTAGCTTACCGAGGCGTGTGGGTGAACGACCAGCCGCAGCCCGCCACGCTGGATTTGAGCGCCATCTTGGGTCTGCGCCGCATGCTGGGCAATTCAGACACTGCCTTCAATGCCAAGCGCGCCGGGGCTTCGGCCAGCTTCACTGCGCTGCGCTCGACCTTGCAGCTTTACCGCTCCTTGGGCAAATGGACTTTCGGGGCCAAGCTGGAAGGCCAGCTCGCCTCGGGCCCGCTGCTGCCCAGCGAGCAGTTCGTGGCTGGCGGCGCAGACAGCGTGCGCGGCTTCTATGAAGGCGAGCGCTCGGGCGACCAAGCGGTGCGGTTCTCGTTTGAATTCAACGGCCCGCCCGTCAAGTTCCAAGCCTACAAAACGGACTGGCGTGTGAATGCCTTGGCCTTCATTGACGAAGCCCAGTTGCAAATCAAACAACCCAGCGTGGGGCAGTCTGCCTCCACCAATTTAGCGGGGGCGGGCGTGGGCTTGCGCCTGAGCGGGCCGCGTGGCGTGGGGCTGCAACTGGACGCAGCACGCGCCCTGACCAACGGCGATGTGGCCGGTGGCGGCACCGCCAAAGGTGATTGGCGTGTTCACGCCCGTTTGAGCATGGAGTTCTGAGCATGAAGCACAAGTCACCCCGCGACACAGGTGCTGCCGCTTTGCAGCACTTCATCAACCGCCGCCCACGCGAATCGGCCAGCCTGATGGTGCTGATGAGCGCGGGCCTGATCATGGGCGGTGCTCCGGTGGCACTGGCGCAAACCCAAACCACCCCACGCGTGCCGACCAACGCCCTGCCGGTACAAGCGCGCGATTGGCAGCAGCGCGGCACAGGTGCCACCTACAGCGTGGTGGGCACAGCCGCCAAGGTCAACTTGACCGGCCCGGCCAACATCCTGCACTGGACGAGCATGGACGTGGGGTCAGATGCCAGCTTGACTTTCAAGATGGATGCGTCCACCTCACGCGTGCTCAACAAGGTAGACGGCGGTGCGTGGTTGAACAAAACCGTGATTGACGGCGCACTCAAGTCCAACGGGCAGGTGTACATCTACAACCCGAACGGCATTATTTTTGGCAAGACCGCCACGGTGAATGTCAACTCGCTGGTGGCCTCAACCCTGAAGCTGGACGACCAGCGTTTCATGGACGGCTTGCTCTCGCCCAGCGCTGCCGCCAATTTTGCGATGGACACGGCGCTGGGTTTCATTCCCGGCGCGGTGGTGGTGGAGGGGCAAAGAAACGGCGACCAGCTGCAACAAGCGGCGCTGACAGCCCAAGACAACGGCTTCATCATGCTGCTGGCTCCGCAGGTCAGCAACGCGGGCCAGCTCAACGCGCCAGACGGGCAAGTGATCTTGGCCGCTGGCAGCAAAGTCTATTTGGCGGCCCCAGAAAACAGCACCATGCGCGGCTTGCGGGTGGAAGTCAGCAGTGACGGCTTGGCCCAACTGGCCGCCGCCACCCAAGCCAGCCGTGATGACAAGAGCGATGTCGCACGCAGCGCCAGCCCCGCAGCCACCAACGAAGTTGAAGGCAGCATCCAAGTGCAGCGCGGCAACATCACGATGGTGGGCTTGGCGGTGAACCAGAAGGGTTTGGCTTCGGCCACCACATCGGTCAACCTGAACGGCTCCATCATCTTGAAGGCGCAAGACGGCGCGGTGAAGTCGTCAGCCACGGCATCGGCTGTCGCCACCCACGGTGGCGCGCTGGTGCTGGGGGCGGGCAGCAGCACCACCGTGTTGCCGACTTTGGACGACACCGCCACCTCCACCGCGACGGTGGGCGGGCAAGAGTTCAAGTCCTCGTTCGTGGCGCTGTCGGGCAAAACAATTGTGCTCAGCGGCGAAGAAAAAGCCACTGACGGCAGCGTGACCCGCGCCGGAGCGCAAGTGGTGGCGACATCGGGCAATGTGACGCTCACCGCCCGCGCCAACCCCAACGAGAGCGGCACGGGCCTGAACAAAGAGGTCAAGATTGAGCTGGGCCAAGGCAGCGTGATCGATGTGTCCGGCAGCACCGGCACCACGCTGGCGATGGAAAGCAATGTGATCGCCGCTGAATTGCGCGGCGGCGAACTGGCCGACAACCCCTTGCTGAAGAACTCCGCCGTGCGCGGCAAGACGGTCTACTTTGACCGGCGCAAGGCAGCGGCCAAAGACATTGCGGTGGCCAACGTCACGGGCTACTTGGGCCAAGTCAAGCACACGGTGGGTGAATACACCGCCGCTGGTGGCACGGTGACGATGACCTCGGAAGGCAGCATCACCCAAAAAACCGGTAGCCGCATTGATGTGTCTGGCGGCTGGGTGGACTACGCCAGCGGCTACATCAACACCAGCAAACTCACGCTGGGCAACCGCCTCTACGACATTGAAACCGCCTCGGCCAGCTTGGCTTATGACGGCGTGGCTGAGCGGGCCAGCAACAGCACCAGCAACTGGGAGGCCGGTTACCGCGAAGGCTCCAGCGCCGGAACGGTGCAGTTCAACGCGCCCACCATCGTGATGAAGGGCCAGTTGCAAGGCCAAGTCACCGTGGGTGCGCGCCAGCGTGACCAAGGTGCCAGCACCCGTCCGCTGGGCGGGCAATTGCTGATCGGCAACATCAGCGACACCACCTTGGACACCGCCACAGGGCGCGCCAACTTCGGCGTGCTCGAACAGTTTGGCTACACCGGCAACCTGACCTTGGGTGCCGCGCCCGCCACCGATACCGATGGCACGCTCAACTTGGACACCCAGGCCTTGGCCCAAGCGGGCTTCAACCGCATCAGCGCCATCACCACGGGCAACATCGACGTGCGCGACACCGTCAACTTGGCCGCAGGTGGGCAGATGCGCTTGGGCGCAGGCGGTGCGCTGAACTGGCAGGGCGATCTGAACTTGGCCGGAGGCAGCGTCACCGCAGCGGCTTTGGGCGGTTTGCAGGTGCAGGGCGGAGTCCAATTCAACTTGGCTGGGCAGTGGCAAAACGACAGCGCCGCCGCCAATCCCGAGCGCGACAGCGCCGGTCGCCCCAGCGCCAACTACACCACCAAAGGCGGCACGCTGCGCCTGTACGCCAACCAACTGAGCGTGGGCGATGGCGTGAGCATGAATGTCTCGGGCGGTGCGCTGCTCGATGCCAACAACACCTTGACGGGCGGCGATGCGGGTGCCATCACCTTGCAAGCCACCACGGTCAGCAATTCGTTGGATGGCAGCTTGCAGTTGGGCAAGAATTTGGCCTTGTCGGGCTACGCGGTGGTCAACCCGCTCATCAAGACCCAAGCCAAGGGCGGCGCGGTCACGCTGGTGGGGCGCAATGTGGTCATCGGCGGCGGCAGCCCCATGCAGGCGGCAGCGCAAGCCGCTGGCGACTTGTACCTGGGCACCGAATTTTTCAGCCAAGGCGGCTTCACCAGCCAAACCGTGCGCGCCAATGGCAATTTGAGCGTCACCGCCGGAACCACCGTGATGCCCCGCGCTGATGCGTGGGTGCTGCATCCCGACTACGCCACCCAAGCGGCGGGCGCGATGGACAGCGCGGCGACGGCCCAATCATTGCCGCTGGCAGCAGGCTTGCTGGGCGCACGCCAAGCTGCCAGCCTGACGCTGAGCGCCACAGGCCGCAGCATTCCCGGCGACGGCCTGGGCCAAGTCAGCTTCGGCACCAAGGCCGCCATCTTGGCCGACTCGGGGGCCAGCGTCACGCTCTCCGCCGATCAGCAAGTCACCGTTGATGGCACGGTTCAAGCCCAAGGCGGCACCGTCTCGCTGCTGCTGCTGGCCAATGCGCCTGATGCCAACAACACCGACTACAACAACCGCCGCAGCGTCTGGCTGGGCCAAAACGCCAAGCTGCTGGCCAACGGCACCGCAGATCGCGTGTTCATGAATGCCGCCGGTGTCGCGTCGGGCGAAGTGCTGGACGGCGGTACGGTGCGCATCGGCCACACCACCACCTCGGGGTTTGAAGCCGCTGTGGGCTACGTGGTGGCCGAGCAGGGTTCGCTGATCGATGTCAGCGGTGCCAAGGCGGATAACTTGCGCTTCAAGTACGGCTCGTACTTGACCGACGCCCGCACCATCGGCAGCGCCGGGGGCACCATCGACATCCGCGCCCGCGAAGGGCTGATGCTGGCCGGACAACTGCGCGGCGCAGCAGGCACCAGCGATGCACGCGGCGGCACCTTGAACGTGGTGCTGGACCGTGAAAACAGCGCGGGCAGCAGCGCCTATCCGCAAGCCGTACGCAACCTGACGGTGACAGCCGCCGCCACCAGCGCCGTGGTGCCAACGGGCCGCAAAGCGGGCGATGCTTTCACCGCCAGCGACGAAGGCCAAGGCGTGGTCTCCACCGCCACCTTTGCCGACGGTGGCTTTGCCAACCTCAAATTCAAGAGTCAAGATCAACTGACCTTGGCCGGTGCGCAAGCCAACGGCGGCGGCAACTTGGCCCTGAACGCCAGCAGCAGCATCGACCTGAACGCCCCTAACCTGAAGCTGCAAGCGGACACGGTGGATGTCACCGCGCCTTACGTCAGCTTGGGCAGTTCGGACGTGCGCTACCAAACCCCAGACGCAGCGGTAGACGGCAACGCCACACTGAACGTCGCCGCCAAGGTGATTGACCTCAAAGGCCACAGCGCCACCCAAGGCGCGGGCCACGTCAATTTGAGCGCCACCGAAGACATTCGCTTGGTTGGCGCACCGCTGCCAGACAGCTTTGGCGCGCCCGGTGCCTTCAACACCGGCCACCAGTTGACGCTGAAATCAGCGCAGGCTTATCCGACCACGCTCAGCAATTTCACGCTGGCCTTGACGGGCGCAGACAGCACCTTGCGCTTTGAAAGCAACGGTAAAACCGCCAACCCGGTGTTGTCTGCCGCAGGCTCGGTGACGGCCCAGGCCGATCACATCGTGCAAGCGGGGCGCTTGGTGGCTCCGTTTGGCAGCATCACGCTGCAAGCGAATCAAGATTTGACATACGAGCGCGCCAGCGTGACCTCGGTGGCGGGCGACACCACCGTGCCGTTCGGCACCGTGGTCAATGGCTCGGACTGGACTTATGAGCTGAACGGCCAAACCGTGAAGTGGACGGTCAACCCCGGCACCGATGCCAGCGTCTACGAAGCCGCGTTGCCGACCAAGCAAATCATCTCCATCGCGCCCAGCGTGGTGCAAAAAACTGGCGCGCTGCTGGATGCCTCAGGCGGCGGCGCACTGATGGCGTATGAGTTCACACCCGGCCCCGGTGGCTCGTCTGATGTGCTGCTCAGCTCAGGCGGCAAAAACTTTGCCATCAACGTCAATTACCGCTCCAGCGTGGCTCCGCAAGACTGGCAGTCGGGCAGCGAGGGTTTGAAGGTTGGCGATCAGGTTTACCTCTCGGGCGGCAACGGCTTGCCTGCGGGCTACTACACCTTGTTGCCCGCGCACTACGCCTTGCTTAGCGGTGGTTACGCCATTGAAGCGGCCAGCGGCACGCGCGACATGGTGGCCCAAGCCAACCGCGTCAACGCCGATGGCTCCATGACCCTCGCGGGCTACCGCACCTCCAGCACCGATGGCCGGGGCGATACCCGCTGGTCAGGCTTCACGGTGTCGCCGCAGGCTTTGATCAACCAGCGTTCGGAAATCAAGCTCTACGACGCCACCACCTTCTTCACCGCCCAGGCCCAAGCCCAAGGGGTGAGCACGCCGCGCTTGCCCGTCGATGCGGGCCGCGTGGCGTTTGACGTCATCAACCGCCTGACGCTCGACGGCGTGACCCGCTTGCAAGGCGCTCCCGCCACCGGCACCCAAGCCGCAGGCGCACGCGGCACGGCAGACATCAGCGCTTCAAACATCGCCGTCGTGACCGACAGCAGCGTCGATACCGGCACTGCCGTGAAGCTGCTGGCCGACGACTTGGTGGCCTTGGGTGCCGACAGCCTGCTGCTGGGCGGCACGCGCAGCACCGGCAGCGACGGCACGCACTTGACGGTCAGCGCCGACACCGTGCGCATCGACAACAACGCCGCTCACCCGCTGACCGGCTCCGAGCTGATCTTGGCCGCCACCGACACGGTGCAGGTCACGGGCCGCGCCGTGCTCAAAGCCAACAGCGCCACTGACCGCGCATCGACCGCCTTGATCGTCGATGGCACCGGCGCGCAGGCCGACGGCGCTTTGCTGCGCTTGAGCGGCAGCGCCGCCGTGGACGTGAGCCGCGCCACCCCGGCAGGCCAGCACGGTCGCTTGGAAGTGGGCGCGGGTGCCACGCTGGTGGCGGACAAGTCGATGTACCTGGATGCCACGCGCAGCATGATGTTCAATGGCCGCCTGAACCTGAACAAGGGTGCCGCCTTGGGCGTGAGCGCCCCGCGCATCAGCTTGGGCAGCGCCATTCCCGCTGAGGTGGACGGCATGGTGCTCGACAGCACCACGCTCGCCAGCCTGAACGGTTTGGCCGCACTGAGCTTGTCCAGCTATTCGACGATGGACTGGTACGGCACGGTGAACTTGGGCAGCGCCACCATGCAGCAGCTCAACCTCAGCACCTCGGGCTTGCAGTCCTACGGCGCGACAGCCACGGTGAGCGCCCGCAACGTCCGCTTGGATGGCGGCAACAACTTCACCTTGGCACGCCCGGCGACTGCCACAGGTTCCACCGATGTGCTGACGCTCAACACGCAAGCCCTGAGCATGGGCTCGGGCACGGTGCAGGTGCAGGGCTTCAAGACCGTCCAAATCAACGCCAGCAAAGAAGTGCGCGCAGCGGGCACCGATGGCGCACTGACCGTGGGCGGCGACTTGACCGTGACCACGCCGCTGATCACCACCAACAGCGGAGCCGGAGCCAGCTTCAACGCCACCGGGGCGCTGAACATGGTGGCCGTAGCCAGCACCGAAGCCAGCACCGTGGGCTTGGGCGGCAACCTGAGCTTTCACGGCGGCACCGTGATGTCGAACGCGCAAATTGCAGCGCTGGCGGGGCAGATCACCGTGCAAGGCGACCGGGGCGTGAACCTGAGCGGTGGCACGCTGGACGTACACGGCGAGGCGGTGAGCTTTGGCAGCGGCGCTGCCTATGCGCCCGCAGGCCGCATCACGCTGAACGGCGGCACGGGCGATGTCACGCTGGGCAGCAGCGCCACCTTGAACCTGTCGGCCCAAGGTGCCGCAGCGGGCACGCTGGCGGTGAGCGCTACCGGCTCCAACACCAGCCGCGCCACCTTGAACGGCAGCATCTTGGGTGCCGCCACAGCCGTCGCCGGTGTGAACGATGGCGCGCAGCCCACCCAAGGCAGCTTTGCGCTCGATGTGGCCCAAGCGCCCACCGAAGCCGAATTTGGCGCACTCAATGCCAAGCTCAACAGCGCAGGTTTGACCGAAGCGCGTGACATCCGCGTGCGCCACGGCGATGTCAGCTTGGGCGCAGGCGCGGTGATGCGAGCGCACGACATCAGCATCGCCGTGGACGATGGCAACCTCACCGTTGCCGGCACGCTGGATGCCAGCGGCAGCAAAGGCGGCACGGTGGCGCTGTACGCCGCGCAAGCCGATGCCAGCGGCAACAAGGGTCAACTGACGCTGCAAAGCAGCGCCCGCATCAACGCGCAAGCCACGCAAGCGGCCACCAGCGCCGCAGGTTCAGCGGGTGATGGTGGCCAAGTCGTGCTCGGCGTGAGTCAGGCCGATGGCAGCGCCGCCCGCAGCGTGCAAGGCGGCCCGAGCATCGTTGCCGAAGCCGGTTCCGCCATCAACGTGGTCGGTGCCGGTGCCGGGCAGGGCGGCACGGTGCTGCTGCGCGCCCCGCGCGTGGGCAGCGGTGCAGGCAGCGATGTGGCGGTGGGTCAGTTCAAAACCACCGTGACGGGCAGCCGTGCCACCACCATTGAAGGCGTGAAGGTGTACAGCGCCAGCACCATCTCTGAGCAAGCCGACTCGGCCACCAACCTCAATGCAGGCTTGGGCGGCAAGATGGCCGTGGACGCGAGCGACTTCATGCGCAGCCAGTCGGGCACGCAAACCCGCTTGGGCCGCAGCGATGTGCAACTGAGCGCGGGTGTGGAAGTGCGCTCCAGCGGCGACTTGACCGTTTCAGTCAACGAACAAGCGCTCGATGCCAACCAGCGCGGCTGGAACCTCAACACCTGGCGCTTCGGCGGCCAAGCGGGCACGCTGAGCTTGCGCGCAGCGGGTAACTTGACGGTCAAGGGCTCGATCAGCGACGGCTTCGTGGCCTCGTCGTCGGCCATGCCGAACTGGAAACTGGACAGCAGCGGCACCTCGTGGAGCTACCGCTTGGTCGGTGGTGCCGACATGAGCGCCGCCAACCCGCTGAGCACCCGCAACGGCGCAGGCGATGTGGGCGTGCAATTTGCCCGCGCCGCCGCCTCGGGCGACATCCCCGTTGCGCTGGTGCGCACGGGCACGGGTCGCATCGACGTGGCTGCGGGCCGCGACGTGAAACTGGGCAGCACCAATTTGGTGACCGACAACGGCGATGGAACATTCGATACCCAAGTCTTCGGTGCCGCCATCTACACCGCAGGCCGCGCCGCCACCTTGGTGGATGGCTTCAAAGCCCCGACCAACACCGACAACGCGCTCTACGGCAGCGGCAGCAGCGCCGCCAGCTTTGGCACTGAAGGCGGTGCCATCAGCTTGACGGCAGGTCGTGATGTGGTGGGTGCGCCGGTGGCGCAACTGGTCAACAACTGGCTGTTTCGCCAAGGTCGCAGCGGTGTCGATGCCAACGGCAACACCGTGTTTGAGCAAGTGCGAGAGCAGGACAACACCACCACCACGCTGGGCACCGCATGGTGGTCGCGCACCGACTATTTCAGCCAAGGCGTGGCGACTTTCGGTGGCGGCGATATCAAGGTGACGGCAGGCGGCTCGGTGCGCGACTTGTCTGCCAACGTGGCGACCAACGCCTACATGCCGGGCAGCAGCCCCACGGGAGCTACGCTGCACGAACAAGGCGGCGGCGATTTGACCGTGCGCGCTGGCGCTGACATCGCGGGCGGCAGCTTCTATGTGCAAAAGGGCCAGGCCACGCTGCACGCGGATGGCTCTATTGGTGCGGGTTCGCAAAAGGTGCTGGATGTGGTGGCCTCCACGCCCGACCAAGACGTTTACACCGCGCTGCGCCCCATCTTGGCCTTGGGCGATACCGTGTTCGACGTCAGCGCTGGGCGGCAGTTGGAAATTGAAACGGCTTACAACCCGACGTTGACGCGCCAAAGCACCAACAACGTGGCCAGCGATTTGAATCCGTACTCGGCGTACTTGGACTTCAACAACCGCGATGCCATCGCGCTGAGCTACAAGCGCAATTACGAGCAGTACAGCAACTTCTCCACCTACAGCGACCGCAGCGCGGTGAACCTGATCTCGGTTGGCGGCGACGTGGTGATGCACAACAGCACCTTGTTGACCGCTGCCGCTGGTGGCACAGCGCAGCCGCTGTCTGACTACGGCAGCGCCTTTGCCAGCTACTTCAGCTACGCGCCCGCCACTTACAACGTGGCGGCGCTGGCGGGCAGCGTCACCAGCGAGCAAGGCTTTGCGATGGCACCCTCGGCTACCGGCGAGCTGAACTTGCTGGCTGAAAAATCAGTGCAACTCAAGGGCAACGGCATCTTGAAAAGCATCGTGATGCTGGACAACGACCCCGCCACCCTGAGCACGCCCAGTGCCCCCAGCGTGCGCCAAGACACCGATCTGAAACTGCTCGACGGTTCGCTGGTCGGCTTGTCGGCCCACACCTCGGGGATGCTGCACGCTGATGATGCGGTGCCGGTGCGCGTTGTCGCCAAGACCGGCAGCATCACCGGCCAAGCCGATCAAGCCACCAGCTTGATCTTGCCCAAGAAGGCTGAAATTTTGGCGGGTCAAGACATCCGCGACCTGGGCTTTGCGATTCAGCACAACAGCGCCACCGACATCACCACCGTGCAAGCGGGGCGGGACTTCATTGATAGCACCAACGTCACCATCTCCAGCCCGGTCAAGCATGTGGTGACGGGGTCGGGTCTGCTGGCGCTGCAAGCGGGCCGTGACATTGATTTGGGCAACAGCTTTGGCGTGGTGACGCGCGGCAACTTGGACAACGCTTACCTGTCAGCGGGCGGTGCCAGCGTGGTGGCTGTGGCCGGGGCGCAGCAAACGGCGGCCCATAACGCGCTCAGCCCAGCCGCCCAGTTGCAGGCCAACCAGCAACTGTTCACCGACTTGGTCGCTGCCGGTAAAAAAGCAGACCTGACGGATTTCGACAAGCTGATTGCCGATGCGTTCCCGGTCATCAACGGCGGCGATATCAACGTGTTTGGCAGCCAAGTCAAAACCGAGCAAGGCGGCTCCATCGACCTGCTGGCCCCTGGTGGCTCGGTGGTGGCGGGCTTGGTCAGCGTGCCGGTGTACTTGCAGAGCAAACCGGCTTCTGAAAACGGCATCTTCACGGTGCGCGGCGGTGCGATTCGCTCGCTGGTCAAGCAGGACTTCTTGGTCAACCAAGGCCGGGTGTTCTCGCTGGGCGGGGGCGACATCAGTTTGATTTCGCAGTACGGCAACATTGATGCGGGCCGGGGCACCAAGACCGCCTCGTCCGCGCCGCCGCCCTTGCTGACCACCGATGCCAGCGGTAACACCAAGATCGACATTTCTGCCTCCATCTCCGGCTCGGGCATTGCCACGCTGAGCACCTCAGACAAGCAAGCACCCAGCAACGTCTACGCGGTAGCGCCACGCGGCATTTTTGACGCGGGCGATGCGGGCGTGCGCTCCACCGGCACGGTCGAGATTCAGGCTTCGGTGGTGTTGAACGCCGGCAACATTGCCGCCTCGTCTGGGGTGAGTGGAGCGGTGGCGGTGGATGCGGGCGCTGCCGCTGCATCAGCCGCGCCCTCCAACACCAACAGCACCCAAGACGCCACCAAGCAACTGGCCGCCGCGCCCCAAGACTTGCTGGGCTTGACCGTGGAGCTGCTGGGTTTTGGCGACGCGCAAGACCCCAAGAGCGACGCTGATGAATCCGAAGAAGAGCGCAAAAAACGCGCGAACGCGAAAAGCCGCTGAGACCTCCGACATTTGAATTGATAAGGCTTGAACCATGAAACTTTTGCAACGACTTGCATCCCTTGCCGTGGCGGCTTCGTTGTCGCTGCCCTTGCTGGCTCACGCGGGCAGTGACTGGGCGCACTCTAAAAAACTCGCTTTCGACACCACGGCCACCGGCGTGAATGTGGATACCGCAGTCACTCAACTGCCGGTGCTGGTGCGTTTGCACAGCGGCAACTTTGCTTTCTCGGAAGCCAAGCCTGACGGCTCAGACCTGCGCTTTTTTGCCACCGACAACAAGACCGAGCTGAAGTACCACATCGAGCGTTACGACGCGACCAATGAACTGGCCGTGGTCTGGGTGCAACTGCCGCGCCTGTCGCCCAACGCCAAAACTGACGCAATTTGGATTCATTGGGGCAATGAAAAAGCCGCAGCCAGCGGCGACAGCAAAACCACCTACGATGCCAGTCAGGTGCTCATGCTGAACTTCTCTGAAGCCGATGGCGTGAAAGATGCCACCGCCAACGGCAATCACGCCAAAGAATCGACCGCCAAGCCGGTGGCGTTTGGCCCGATAGGCCAAGCCGCTGGTTTCGATGGCAACGCCAAAATCACGCTGCCCGCCTCGGCCAGCTTGAAGCTCACCGCCAGCGAAGGCTGGACTTACTCGGCCTGGGTCAAGCCCACGGCGCTCGACAAGGGCACGCTGTGGTCATTGGGCGGCTTCAGCATTGAGCTGGCCGCAGGTCATGTGGCGCTGCGCAGCGAAGGCAAATCAGCCCAGTCCAGCACGCCGCTCAAAACGGGCAACTGGCAGCATGTGGCGGTGACTTACGGCGCGGGCAAGGCGCAGTTCTTTGTCAACGGCGCACCCGCAGGCGAGGGCGCAGTCAACGTGGCCGATGCCAGCGGCGACGCGGTGATCGGTGCCGGTTTGGTCGGTGAATTGGACGCGGTGGGCTTGGCCCGTGGTGCCCGCAGCCCGGCCTACCTGAAGGCGCTGGCCGCCAGCGAATCCGCCGACACCCCGATGATGGGTTTTGACGACACCGCTGAAGCCGAAGGGGTCAACTATTTCGCCATCTTGTTGGGCGCAGTGACCATCGACGGTTGGGTGGTGATTGGCATCTTGGGCATCATGGCCGTGATCAGCCTGTGGGTGATGGTCACCAAAACCATCAACCTGAGCCGCGCTGAAAAAGCCAACGTGGTGTTCTTGCAGCTGTTCAAAGAAAAGTCGGAGATGCTGCTCGACCCCGACCACGCCGAAGTCCAAGCGCTGACGGCCCGCACCGAGCTGAAGTACTCGTCCATCTACAACCTGTACACCGTGGGCTTGTCTGAAATTGCCCATCGCTTTGCCTCGCAAAACCGCCAAAAAATCCCCAACCGTTTGAGCGGTGCGGCGCTGGAGTCGATTCGCGCAGCGCTGGACGCGACCATCGTGCGCACCGGTCAGCGCTTCAACAGCGGCATCGTGCTGCTGACGATTGCGATTTCCGGCGGCCCGTTCTTGGGTCTGTTGGGCACCGTGGTGGGCGTGATGATCACCTTCGCCGCCATTGCCGCAGCGGGCGACGTGAACGTCAACGCCATCGCCCCCGGTATTGCCGCCGCGCTGGTGGCCACCGTGGCCGGTTTGGCCGTGGCGATTCCGGCGCTGTTTGCCTACAACTGGTTCGCCATCAAGATCAAGAACATCAGCGCCGACACCCAAGTGTTTGCCGATGAGTTCTTGACCAAGTCGGCCGAACTGCACTCGGACTGAAGGGACACGCGCCGTGCAAATTCAGGACGACAACCAGCCGTATGACGACATCAACGTCACGCCCATGCTGGACTTGGCTTATGTGTTGTTGGTGATTTTCATCATCATGACCACGGCTTCGGTGCAGGGCGTGAAGGTCGATTTGCCCAAAACCAAGGTGGTGGACAACCTGGCCAAAAAAGGGGTGAAGGCGATCACGATCTCGGAAGCGGGTGACATGTACCTGGACACCTACCCGGTCACGGTCGAGCAACTGGCGCAGCGGCTGGCTGAACTCAAGGCTAGCAACCCGGCGCAGTCGATTGTGGTCAAGGGCGATGCCCGCACCCAGTACCTCAAGGTGATGCAAGTGCTGGAGATGCTCAAAAAAGCCGACATCTCCGAGATCGGCCTGGCCACTGGCCGTGCGCAGTGACCGTCACCCCTACGCCACGAAAGCACCATGAAAGTCGAAACCGAAACCAAGCCCTACGACACGATCAACGTCACGCCCATGCTGGACTTGGCCTACGTGTTGTTGGTGATTTTCATCATCATGACCACCGCATCGGTGCAGGGTTTGAAGATCAATTTGCCCAAGCCCAGCAACAAGCCCGCCACCACCGCGCCCAAAGAAGTGCGCATCGTGCAAATTCAGCCCGACGGCAGCTTGCTGCTCAACGGCAGCCCCATCACCTTGCCTGAGCTGGAGTCGCGCCTGAGTGCGGCTGTCGCCAAAGACCCCGACGCGCCCGTGATGATCAAGGGTGATCCGCAAACGCACTACGCCAGCGTGGTGGACATTGTGGACATGGCCGGGCGCTTGCATATCAGTAACGTCGGTTTGGTGACCGCTCGGATTGGAACCTGACGTGAATCCGCTATTGCGTAAAACACTGATCGGGGTGGGCGCGCTGCTGGTGCTGGCCTTGCTGGCTTGGGGCGTGAGCGGCCTGATGTCGGGCAAGACCAAAGGCTCCG
>CALMOI010000149.1 GCA_937871735.1 uncultured Comamonadaceae bacterium | reverse complement strand
CAGACCCGTCGGTGTACTGCTTGCGCACCCAGTCGCGGTACGCGCCGCTTTGCACATGGGCGACCCAGTCCGGGTTGTCCAAGTACCACTGCACGGTTTTGCGGATGCCGGTGTCGAAGGTTTCGGCAGGCTTCCAGCCCAGTTCGCGTTCCAGCTTGCGCGCGTCGATGGCGTAGCGCCGGTCGTGGCCCGGGCGGTCGGTGACGTAGGTGATCTGGCTGGCGTAGGGCTGGCCGTCGGCGCGCGGGCGCAGCTCATCAAGCAGGGCGCAGACGGTGTTCACGATGTCGATATTCGGCTTTTCGTTCCAGCCGCCCACGTTGTAGACCTCGCCCAGTTGCCCGGCTTGCAGCACGCGGCGGATGGCGCTGCAATGGTCTTTGACGTAGAGCCAGTCACGGATTTGCATGCCGTCGCCATACACCGGCAGCGGCTTGCCCGCCAGGGCGTTGACGATCATCAGCGGGATCAGCTTTTCAGGAAAGTGGTACGGCCCGTAGTTGTTGCTGCAATTGGTGGTGAGCACCGGCAGGCCGTAGGTGTGGTGGTAGGCGCGCACCAAGTGGTCACTGGCGGCCTTGCTGGCGCTGTAGGGGCTGTTGGGCTCGTAGCGGTGTTGTTCGGTAAAGGCCGCGTCGCCTGCGCCCAGCGAGCCATAGACCTCGTCGGTCGAGACGTGCAAAAAGCGGAAGTCCGCCTTGGCCTGCGCGTCCAAGCCACCCCAGTAGGCGCGCACCGCCTCCAGCAGGCGGAAGGTGCCGACGATGTTGGTCTGGATGAAGTCTTCTGGCCCGAGGATGGAGCGATCCACATGGCTCTCGGCGGCAAAGTTGACGATGGCGCGCGGGCGGTGGGTGGCAAGCAGCTCGGCCACCAGCGTGCTGTCGGCGATGTCGCCGCGCACAAAGAGGTGGCGCGGGTTGCCCTGGGTGCTGACCAGGGTTTCGAGGTTGCCCGCGTAGGTGAGTTTGTCCAGATTCACCACCGGCTCGTCGTTCAACGCCAGCCAGTCGAGCACGAAATTGGCACCGATAAAGCCGGCACCGCCTGTCACCAAAATCATGGGAGTTCTCGCTTGTTCAAAAAGGGCGGCTGCGTGCGCCCGGGGTTGTGAATTGATTATCTACGCGCCTCTTCGGCGACCAATTAGGCGGTGCAGCCTACACCTGCGGGCGGGCCGGGGGTAGAGTCCGCGCAACTGCCCGCACCGCCCGCGTTGCGCCGATTTTTCTTCTAGACCGAGGCTTTTATGGCTCAAGAATTGCCCCCCACTTCTGCTTCTTCTGCCCCTTCCGCTGCTGATACCCAGCCGCCTGCGACTTCGGTGTTCACCACGCCGATCTTGCCGGGTTTGCCCGGTTTGCCGAGCATGCCTGCGATGCCCACATTGCAGATGGCCGAGGCGGTGAAGGACTCAGCGCAGCAAATTTGGCTGGCCGGGCTGGGCGCATTTGCCAAAGCCCACGAGGAGGGCGGCAAGGTGTTTGAGTCGCTGGTGAAAGAAGGCTTGACTTTGCAGCGCAAAACCCAAGCCACCGCCGAAGAGCGACTGGCCGAAGCCACCAGCAAAATCACTGACATGGCTACTGGCTTGACCGCCCGCGCCACCGGTCAGTGGGACAAGCTGGAAACCATTTTTGAAGACCGCGTGGCCAAGGCGCTGAACCGGCTGGGTATGCCTTCGGCGCAAGACTTGAATGCACTGGTGGCCCGCATCGAGGCGCTGGAGGCGCAACTGGCCAAGACCACTGCCGCAGACAAGTCTGCGTCGTCCGACAAATAAAGCGAGTGCAGGTGCGAGTCTGTGACTTGCGCCTGTCGCCGATGCGGGTTCTGCCCCTACCCGCCCTCAAGAGGGTGGTTTAGAGTGAGTCCCCATAACTTGGAGGCTTAGCCGTCATGGTGAAAAAAGCGCCGCGCCGCACGGCAGAACGCATCTTGGAAGTCACGCTGGAGCTGTTCAACCGTTTCGGCGAGCCCAACGTGTCAACCACGCTGATTTCAGCCGAACTCAACATCAGCCCCGGCAACCTGTACTACCACTATCCGGCCAAAGAAACGCTGATCAACTGCCTGTTTGACCGTTATGAGCAAGCCTTGAACGAGCTGCTCAACGCCAGCGATGGCGTGCGCGATGTGGAAGATGCGTGGTTTTTCATGCACACGCTGTTCGAGCTGATTTGGCAGCACCGCTTTTTGTACCGCGACTTGAATGATTTGCTGAGCAAAAACCGCCGCCTAGAGACGCATTTCCAGACCATCTTGCAGCACAAAACCCGCGCCGTGCGCACCATGCTCGACAGCATGAGCCGTGCGGGTTCTTTGAGCATCGACAGCCGAGAAGCCGAAGCCACGGCGACCAGCATGGTGGTGCTGCTCACTTATTGGCTCAGTTTTGAATACGTGCGCAACCCGCGTCGCGCGCTGGAACCCGAAAGCGCCCAAGCTGCTTTGCTGCGTGGTGCGCACCACGTGTTGAATGTGTTAGTGCCGTATTTGGAGCCCGACCAGCGCACGCATTTGCTGGCACTGGTCAGCGCCTACAGCCTGTCGGAAGGCTGAGCGCGCGCGGCTCAGGTGATGGCTGCCGGTGCCGCGTGGTGGCGAGCGCTGCGCTCTTGGGCAATGACCAACAGGCCGTCAAAAATCAAGCCTTCAACCAGCTCAAACGTGGCCGACATGTTGGGTGCCATCTTCCAGCCCGCGCCGCCTGTCATTACGCACAGGGGTTCTGCCTTGCAGTGTTGGCGCACGTGGTGAACCATGCATTCCACCGCACCGACGATGGCATAAGTGCCGCCGCTGGTCAATGCATCGCTGGTGTTGGTGGGGAAACAATGCACCTCGCCCGTAGGCACATGCAGCCCGGCGGTGCCTGATTCCAGCGCCCGCAGCATGATGCCGTGGCCGGGCAAGATGAAACCGCCCAAAAAGCGCCCCTCGATGTCGATGGCTTCGACTGTCACTGCGGTGCCGACCATCACTACCACCATCGGGCGCGGTGCGCCGCCCTTGGCCAACATGCGGTGGCGGGCTCCAATCATGGCCACCCAGCGGTCAGAGCCTAGGCGGCTGGGGTGGTCGTAGCCGTTGATCAAACCGCCTTCTGCTGCGCTGGAAACGACCCAATTCGGGCGCACATCCCACAGCTCCATTTGCTCTTGCACGCGGCGCTTGAGGGCTTCTCCGGCCACGATGCAGCCCAGCATGAACGTGGGCGGCGGCAATCGTGCCCAATCGCCTTCGCCGAGTTTCTCGATGTTTTCCAGAAACTCCACGCCATGCGCAATCACATGCGCTCCGGGTGCTGGTGTTTCGTACAGCGCCCATTTGAGCCGCGTGTTACCCACGTCAATTGCCAAAAATGTCATGCGCGGGATTATCGTGGGATTGTGTCAAGCCGATGTCAACTCAGCCTTGCCGCCAGGGCAGTTGACGGTAGCGCCAGCCGCCTTTGTGGCCGCGCTGGCCGTGTTCGTCAGGGTCGCCTTCAAAGCCTTCGAGGATGTTGTAGGCCGCCAAACCCAGCTCTGTCGCGCGCTTGGCCGCAGCCACTGATCGCACGCCGCTGCGGCACAGCAGCACCAGCTTACGACCTTCGGCGGCTGCGATGCGCACACCCGCGTCGAATTCGGGGTTCATGGCCATGCCGGGCCATTGCTTCCACGCCAGCGCCATCGCGCCGGGCACAAAGCCGACCCATTCGCGCTCGGCATCGGTGCGCACGTCGATCAGCACGGCTTCGCCCGCTTGCACCCAGGCCCACGCTTGCTGCGGGCTCACATCGCCTGCATAGCCCAGGCTGGCATTCACGGTGGTGTTCATGGCATCTTTCGTCAATCAAAAAGCTCAGGCGAACTTGGTCAAGATCTGCGCCACGCGCTCGGCAGATTGGTCGCCTTGCTCAATCATGCAGCCCACCATCGAGAAGAATGACTTGTCCAGCGCCTTGCGTGCCGCCGCCATTTGCTGGGCAACCTTTTCGCAATCGGCATCGCTGTCGATCAGCTTTTGCAGGCCGCGCAACTGCCCCTCAATGCGTGCCAAGCGAGCGCACAAGGCTTTTTTCTTCTCGGCATCGGTGATCTTGCTCATGGTGTTTCCAGCGGACTTGGGGGTGAATAGGGGGTAAGAATGATAGCTTTCTGCCCCCTCGTTCTACCCTGCATGGCGGGTAAAGCCCCCAGTGGCTGGCTTACTTCAAGCCCGCAGCTGCGCGCAATGCCGCCGCTTTGTCGGTGCGCTCCCAAGTGAACTCCGGCTCTTCGCGGCCAAAGTGGCCGTAGGCGGCGGTTTTTTCGTAGATCGGACGCAGCAAGTCCAACATTTGGATGATGCCGCGTGGGCGCAGGTCAAAGTGCTCGCGCACCAAGGCGGCGATTTGGTCGTCGGGAATCACGCCCGTGCCTTCGGTGTAGACCGTGACGTTCATCGGGTGCGCCACGCCAATCGCGTAAGCCACTTGGATTTGGCACTGCTTGGCCAGACCGGCAGCGACGATGTTTTTGGCCACGTAGCGCGCAGCGTAAGCGGCCGAGCGATCCACCTTGGTTGGGTCTTTGCCGCTGAAAGCGCCGCCACCGTGCGGGCAAGCGCCGCCGTAGGTGTCCACGATGATCTTGCGGCCCGTCAGGCCACAGTCGCCTTGCGGGCCGCCGATGACGAAGCGGCCCGTGGGGTTGATCAGGTACTCGGTGTCAGCGGTCAGCCACTCTTTGGGCAGCACCGGCTTGATGATTTCTTCGATGATGGCTTCGGTGAAGCTGGCCTTCATCTTGGTTTGGGTTTCGCTTTGATCTGGGCTGTGCTGGGTGGACAGCACCACGGTGGCGATGCTGTGCGGCTTGCCATCGACGTAGCGCATGGTGATCTGGCCCTTGGCATCGGGGCGCAGGAAGGGCAGGCGGCCATCTTTGCGCAGCTGCGCTTGGCGCTCGACCAAGCGGTGCGCGTAGTAGATGGGCGCGGGCATCAGCTCGGGCGTTTCGTCGCAGGCGTAGCCGAACATCAGGCCTTGGTCGCCCGCGCCGATGTTGAGGTAGTCGTCCGATGCGTGATCCACACCTTGGGCGATGTCGTTGCTCTGCTTGTCGTAGCAGACCATGACGGCGCAGCCTTTGTAGTCGATGCCGTACTCGGTGTTGTCGTAGCCGATGCGCTTGATGGTGTCGCGCGCGATTTGGATGTAATCAACGTGCGCGTTGGTGGTGATTTCACCGGCCAGCACCACGAGGCCGGTGTTGGTCAGCGTTTCGGCGGCGACGCGGCTGCGCGGGTCTTGCGCCAAGATGGCGTCGAGGATGGCATCGGAGATTTGGTCGGCCACCTTGTCGGGGTGACCTTCCGAGACGGATTCGGAAGTGAAAAGAAAGTCGTTCGCCATTTGAATAAACTCCTAGGTAGGCTGAAGGTGGCATGAAACGCGCTGCCGACAGCCTGCGAAGCTCTGGCGAACGCTTTAGCAGATTTTTTTACCGTCGCCCTGCAAGTTGCTCTGTTAACTCGGCGACCCGTTGATTTTATTACCAATCTGTCATGTCAGCCCTGTTTCGTCTGTTGTCCCACTGTCCGCTGTGGTTGCTGCATTTTTGCGGTGCGGTGCTGGGCTGGCTGGCGTTTGCGGGGTCGGCGGTGTACCGCCAGCGGTTCTTGGTCAATGCAGCGCGCGCGGGTTACCGTTTTGCTGACGTGCGGCAGGCGGTGGCGCAAGCGGGTTGCATGGTGGCGGAGTTGCCGCGCTTGTGGCTGGGCTCGCCGCCGGTAGTGCGCTGGGATCGGCCAGATTTGATCGCCCAAGCCCAAGCCGCAGGCCGAGGTTTGGTGTTTTTAACCCCGCATTTGGGTTGCTTTGAAATCACCGCGCAAGCTTATGCGGCGCAGTTTGGCGCAGCGGGCGCAAACCCGGTCACGGTGCTGTACCGTCCCGCCCGCCAAGTGTGGCTGCGCGAGTTGCTGCTGACGGCGCGTCAGCGCCCCGGTTTAGCCACGGCTCCGACCACGCTGGCTGGGGTCAAGCAGTTGCTCAAGGCTTTGCGGGCAGGGCAGGCGGTGGGTTTGCTGCCCGATCAAACGCCGCCTGATGGTTTGGGCGTGTGGAGTCCATTTTTTGGACAAGAGGCTTACACCATGACGCTGGCCGTGCGGCTGGCCATTCAAAGCAATGCCACGGTGCTGCTGGTTTGGGGTGAGCGGCTGTCTTGGGGGCGGGGTTACGTGGTTCACACCCGTACCCTGAGCGATCCTTTGGACAAAGATTTGGTTCGCGCCACCGCCCAAGTCAACGCCGAGATGGAGCGCCTGATTCGTGAGTGTCCGCAGCAGTACCTGTGGGGCTACGCCCGCTACAAACAACCGCGCAAGGAGATGGTGTGATGCGGCATCCGGGATTGATCTTGATGAGGCTGCTGGCACCGTTGCCACTGCCGCTGTTGCGGGCGCTGGGTGTGTGTTTGGGGTGGGTGTTGTATCTGCTGGCGCTGCCACGTCGCCAAGTGGTGATGGTGAATTTGGGCTTGTGCTTCCCGCAACTCAGCCTTGGCGCGCGGCGACAACTGGCGCGGCAGACCTTTGTTTACTTTACCCAAGCGTGGCTGGATCGGGGCTGGCTCTGGCACGCTCCGCCTGAAGTGGTGCGCCAGCGTTTGCACCTGACAGGCGCGCTGTCTGCCCTGCAAGGCGACACGCCCACCGTGATTTTTGCACCGCACTTCTACGGCTTGGATGCCGGCTGGACGGCGCTGACGCAGCAAATCCCGCGCGCCTACA
>CALMOI010000148.1 GCA_937871735.1 uncultured Comamonadaceae bacterium | reverse complement strand
TCGCAGCGCCAGCAGCAGTTGTAACCGGTGCTTGCTGCCATTGCCAGCCCCAAAAGCTCACCACGGCGACCAGCAACAACAAGGCCAGCCAGCCGTGGTTGCGCTGCACCACATCGGGGCCAGAACCGTCGGCATGACCCGTCACCATCGGGCGGGCTAAGTTCTGGCGGCGCAGTGCGCTCAACAGGGCAATCAAGCCCAAGTGGCCCAGCACCAGTGCCAGCATGGCGTTGCCCAGCAGTTCGTGGATGTCTTCAAGCCACTCGCCCGTCCAGTCTTGGTACACGCCGTAGCCGCTCAGGCTCAGCGGTGCAATCAGCGCCAGCAAGGCCACCACACAAGTGGCCAGCAACAGGTTTTGCGCCTGCCGCCCGTTGGGTTGCCCCGCCTTCAAGCCTTGCAACCACGCGGGCCAGCCTTGCAGCTTGCGCCCCAGCACCGCCAGTCGCACATGGCGCGGCCCCAGCAGCCCCCACAGCACCCGAAACACCAGTAGCCCGGCCATCGTATAGCCCAAGCTGATGTGCGCCAGTCGCCAACGTTCCCCGTCTGCCGTGAGATAAGCCCCCACAAAGCTCAGCGCCAACAGCCAGTGAAACATGCGCGTGGGCGCATCCACCATGCGGCGCGTGCTCATGACGGAATGCGAACGCCGTGTTCGCTGTAGTTGCCTTGCGCGGCCCCGCTGTGGCAGGCGGCGCAGTTGGCGGCGCTTTTGATGCTGGCGCGCTTCCAAACGTTGGCGGGCACTTCGTCGTGTTCGCGCACAAACCAAGCCGAGCGGGTGATGCGATCTTGTGGCGGCTCCTCACGCCCGCGCCGCGAAGTGCCTGCGTTGGCCTGCAACCAGCCGCTGATTTGCTGCACGCTGGCCGCGTCGAGCGAGGCATCGGTGCCGTAGTGCTTGTCCAGCCGCCCCATGATGCGTTGCCACGATGGCGCGGGCAGCAAGCCCGGCGGGTAAGCCACGTGGCAGGCGGCGCATTCTTGCGTGTACTTGGGCAGCGGCGTGACGTTGGGCATGTGTCCGCCCTCGGCCTGCGCCGCCCAACTGATGCAGCTCAAACCCAGCGCGATCAACCCGGCGCGCAGCGGGAACCAGACTCGGCGGCTCATTTCAAGCTCACCAAGTAGGCCAGCACGTCGGCTTTTTCAGCGGCGCTGCACTCGCGCGTCAGCACGTCTTTGCAATTGCGGCGCAGCCACTTGTCCACCTTGGCCGTGTCGGTGAAGCGCGTCGGGTTGAAGGCGGGAGCCAGTGGCTCTATCACCTTGCCGGTGGATGCGTGTTTGCTGGCCTTGGTCGGCGGCGCGCCGTGGCACGAGGCGCAGCTCCATTCCCCGCCATGCTTGGCCGCGAAGAACAAGCCGCCGCGCTCAGCGCTGGCCGTGCCACCGGCTTGCGCCTGCCAATGCGCCAATTGCGCAGCGGGCGAAGTGTCAGCCGCAAGCGCCGCCGTGCTCAGCAGCGCCGACAGTGCCCAAACCCATGAAGTTGTGATGATTGCGTTTGTCATGTCCGTCATGGTGCGACGGCGGCATGAACGCGGGCTTAAGCGGGTGCGGCGCGCTCTTGGTTCAAGGCCAGCAGGTGTTGCAAGATGGCCGCGTCCGAGGTTTCGGGGCTGTAGTCGGGCCACTCGTAGGCGGCGGCGACGGCGGCATCCAGCGTTTGATGCGCCATGACCAACCAGGTTGGGCGCAGGTTGTAGAGCTGCGTCAAGGTGCGCTGTTGCAGGGCTTTGAGGTCAGCCTCGCTCAGGCCGGGGCGCGGTTCGATGCGGTCGGGGTACGGCGAGGTGCTCATGCCCAGCGGCACCACATCGGGCACGCGGCGCGTCCAGCCGGACGGGTTGAGCCATTCTTCGCGCAGGTCGTTCAGGCGCTTGGCGGCGATGGCGATGCGTTCGGCGATGGTGTGCAAAGAGGCAAGTTCGGGGGTGGGGAGTTGGGCTTTGCCCTTGGTTTTGGTTTTTTTCGCGGCGGGTGTGCTCTGGCCCGGCTGGGGCGCAGCGGATGCCGAGGGCTCATGAGCCTGCGGCTCCGAAATCGCCCCCGACACCCGCTGTGCCCCAACCTGCATCGGAGTGTGGGGCAAGTCAGCGGGGATCAACGCGCCACACGGCAATGCCTCGGTGCGCTGATGGGCGGTGTCTGCCGGGGTCAAGCCCAGCGGGAAGGGGAAGGTTTCAAAGCAGGATTTGGCGTTGTACGTGGGGTCGTTGCCCACGCCATGCATAGACGCTTGCGCCAGCGACCACACCTCGTGCATCCGCGAGCTGAGCAAGCCGAACGTGACATCGTCAGCACGGGCCACCAAGTTCAACCGGGTGTCAGGCAACACACTGGCATCCAAAAAGACGAAGATGCGATGTTTGGCGACTCGCGTGGTTGCGATATACCGGGGCAGCGCCTTCAGTGCCTGACGCAGCGATGCGCGAGGACGTTCATGCAACCACCAATGGGTGGCAACGGTAGTTTTCATCCGGGCACGGGCAGGCTTCACGGCGCGTTCAACGTGGGTGAACGGGGCTTCAAACAAGATGGCGCTGGCCAAATCCATCGACGTGCCAAAGTCCACCACCCACGTGTCGCTGGGCCGCCGCGTCAGGTCTTGCCCGTTGCGCCAAGGTTTCACCACCAGCGCATTCGATTGGCCATTCGGGTTGGGCAGCACCAGCCACTGGCGCGCCAGGTGGCCCGGAATGTCAAAGTCGCCGTATTTTTTGGTGCCTTCAAAGCTGGCAGCGGCGTTTTCAGGCAACAAGAGCGCGGTGGTCATGTCCGCGTTGTCGCTGCTGCCCAAGTTGGCGCTGATGTGCGTCACGGGTTGATCGTCGAGCGTGGGGATTTGGCTGCTGGCACCAAAACACACCACCGACACCCGCACCGCCGCGCCTTCGTTCACCCAAGGCTGGTCGCCCCAAGCCGCAAAAATCGGGATGTCACTGTCCGCCAAGGCCGTGAGCACCACGCGGTTAGAACCAGCGCGCACCGCTTGCGTGGCAACCAAACCCGCACGGCTCAAGGTGGCGGCGCTGATCGCCACCCGCGCCCGCTCAAACCAGTAGCACACCAAATCCGCCCCGCCCGGCACGCGGCCCGCATACACGGTGCGCAGGGCGTTGAAGTAGTCGTCGCCCAACTCGCGGCGCTTTTTGCTGCCGCCCAAAAACGGCGGGTTGCCTATCGCCACATCGGTCTGAGGCCACGCTGCCTCGTACCAACCCGTTTTCGAGGCCACCAGCAAGGCATCGCGGCATTCGATGTGATCAAGCGGTTCCAGCACCGGGCTTTGCTTGAATTCGTAGCCGTGCGCCTGCCGCCATTGCAGCTCGCCGATCCACACCGTGACCCGTGCCAGCTCGGCGGCGTACTCGTTCAATTCAATGCCCAGTACGTTGTGTGGCCCCGTCACCAAGTCGGTTTGCCGATCCAGCCCCAGCGTGGCGGCGTGCAGGTGCGTCGCCAGCTCCAAGTCTTTCAGGCACTTCAGGGCCAAGAACAAGAAGTTGCCACTGCCGCACGCCGGGTCTAGCACCCGAAACGCCGCCAGCTTGTCCAACCACGCAACGAACACGGCGTTGGCATCGCGGAAAGCCTTGTCCGTGCGGCGGCGGCTTTTGAGCAGCAGCGCCTGAATTTGCTCCGCCGCCTGCGCCCACGCCTCTTGCAAAGGGCGGCGCAGCACCGGGTCAATGATGCGTTCAATGGTGGTCGGGTCGGTGTAATGCGCGCCCAACTGGCTGCGCTTGGCCGGGTCAAGACCGCGCTCAAACAGGGTGCCGAAAATCGACACGTCAATCGCGCTCCAGTTCAGCGCGGCGGCATTGCGCAGTTCGGTGATGTCCAAAATCTCCAGCCGGGGCACGTCGATTTGCTTGAACAGCCCGCCGTTGAACCACGGGATGTCGTCCACGCCGTACAGGCCGCCATCGCGCATCACCGTGAACAAATTCGCCAGCCCCACCGTCAGCCGCTCGCTGCTCAGGTGGCGGTTGCTCACCAGCCGCTCAAACATGCGCCCCGGCAGCAAGCCCACGTCTTCGGCAAAGAAGCAAAACAGGCACTGGGTCAAGAAGTGCGCCACTTTGTCAGGGTGGTGATCGCGGCCACGCAGCTGCTCGGCCAGCGTGGCAAAGCTCTTGGCCGCCGTTTCGGTGATGTCGCGGCTAGAGCGCCGGGGGCGGAAACTGTGGGGATCAGTCCAGATGCGGCGCAGCAGCGCACGCTTGGCCGGGTCGCTCAGCTCGGCCAACTGCACGGTGTGGGTTTCGCTGGGGTAGCCGGTGAACTGGGTGTGCAGGCGCAGCGTCAGGCGGTCGCACACCACCAGCAACGGCGGGTTGTCCAGCGCCAAGCTGTAGCTCAGCAATTGCTTGAGCGCCGCATCCAAATTTTTGCCGGGTGCTTTGTTTTCCCACGCGAACACACCGCGCATGAACACGTCGGCATAGCCGGTGCGGCCACCAATCAGCTTGCTTTTTTCTTCAAAGCGGTAGTCGCTGGCGCTGCCGGGCTTGGGCACGTCCAGCAGCTCGCACAAGTCCAAAAAGTGGCTTTGCGCGCCCTGCTCTTCGTTCAGGTCGTGGGCCGGGCCGCCAAGGCCCCATTTGGCGATGAAGTCTTGGGGAGTCATACAAAAAACGGCTGGATAGGGGGTGGTCAAGACAGGCAAAGGGAAGCTCAAAAACAGGACAACGAGGCCGCTACGATTTTGCCCGACCCGCAGCAGGCGTTAAGCTCAGACAGGAAAGGACTCTCTCATGACCACACCGACGTCACCCATCCCCATCAAAGTAGATCTACTGGACTTCGACCCGGAAAATCCTCGCTTTCTCGACATTACTGCCAGCGGCGAACAAACCGAAGCGCATGCCATGCGCAGGATGATGGAACAGGAAAATCTAGACGAACTGGTCGGATCCATTGGCAACCACGACTTCTTTCCTGGCGAGCCTTTACTTGTAGTACCTAGCCTTAGTACGACCGGACGGTACGTGGTGGTAGAGGGAAATCGACGACTGGCCGCTTTACGTGTGCTGAGTGGCTTAGTACCACCTGAGCAATTAACACCCACGCTACGTGAGCTGGTAGCCCAAGCCACATTCAAGCCCACCGAAGTTTCTTGCTTCTGCTTTGGACAGCGTCGTGACGTATTGAAATACTTAGGATTTCGACACATCTCCGGGCCAAGAAAATGGGAGCCACTGTCGAAAGCTCGTTACCTAGCTGATCTCGTACAAAATTTTTATTCAGAGCTACCTCAGGAAGAGCGTT
>CALMOI010000147.1 GCA_937871735.1 uncultured Comamonadaceae bacterium | reverse complement strand
TGGCGATCCCGTCAAAGGCGGCGACCGCGGTGGTGCAGGCCCCGGAGAGCTGCTCGCGCACCGTGGCGCGCTCGGCCTCGCTGGCCTGGGCTTCAAGCTGGGCCAGCACGCGCTGGCGGTAAGCCTCGGCAGCAGCATCGGGGTCAATGTTCAGCACCGCCAGCCCTGGCACGCCGGGCACCGGCACCGGCTGGTTCGACAGCACCACGCCCAGCATCTGATCCAAGTTAGACGCCGCGTCGGTACTGACCAGCAGCACCCGCCGCCCACTGTCCGCCAGCCGAATCGCCGTGGCGGTAGACAGCGAAGTCTTGCCGACCCCGCCCTTGCCGGTGAAAAAGACAAAGCGCGTGGCTTGCGTCACAAAGCCGGGGACGGGGGTTGGATGGGTGTTCATCCGTTCAGCGCTGGTGAGCAGCTTGCGGCACCTCAAGCCTGCCATGCCGATCCAGGTGCCACCCGTATCAGCGCCGCTTTACCGCTCGTCAAATGTCACAACCAGCTCGGGTGTGCAGGCGCGGGCTTGGCAGCTCAGCACAAAGCCTTGGGCCATGTCGCTCGCTTCCAGGGTGAAGTTTTTGTCCATCGTGGCTTGGCCTTGCAACACTTTGGCGCGGCAGGTGCAGCACACCCCGGCTTTGCACGAGTACGGCAAATCCAGCCCGGCGCTGAGTGCCGCATCCAGCACCAAGTCGTTCGGGCCAATTTGCACTTCGTGCTGCTTGCCATCCAAGATGATGGTGAGCTTGACCGTCTGATGCAGCGGGGCGCGCTGCGTGGCTGCATCGGTGTCAGCCTGCACTTTGGCGGCCATCGCCGCGCCGGTGGTGAAGCGTTCGGTGTGGATGCGGTGGGCGGGCACGTCGGCGGCCAGCAAGGCGGCTTCGGTGGCTTCGATCATGGCTTCGGGGCCGCAAATGAAAACTTCGTCCATGCTGCGGGCGGGCAGCAGCGCCGCGATCAGGTCACGCACTTTGTCGCTGTCGATGCGGCCTTGCAGCAGCGGCACTTCTTGCGCTTGGCGCGAGAGCACGTGGATCAGCGTGAGCCGATCCGGGTAGCGGTCTTTCAGGTCTTGCAGCGCCTCGTTGAACATCACGCTCGACATGCGGCGGTTGCCGTAGACCAGAGTGAATTTGGACTCGGGCTGCTCTTCCAGCGTGGTGGCGGCAATCGACAAAATCGGCGTGATGCCCGAGCCTGCCGCAAAGCCCACGCGGTGAATGGCGCGGGGCTTGCGCACGGTGAAGCGCCCATCAGGCGGCACCACGCTGATCACGTCGCCCGGCTGGATGGCGCTGGTCACCCAGTTGGAGAACACGCCGCCCTCCACGGGGCGAATGCCAATTTCCAGCTCCCCCATGCGGCTCAAGCGGCTACGCGGGCTGCTGATGGAGTAGCTGCGGCGCACGTCCTGGCCTTCAACCTGGGCGCGCAGGGTTAGGAACTGGCCGGGCTCGAACTGGAAGCGTTCGCGCACGCTGGCCGGAATGTCAAAGGTGATGGCCACCGCACCGGCCGCTTCGGGGCTGATGCGCTTGACGGTGAGATCGTGAAAGCGGAGGGCTGACATGGGGGAAGTCTCCGGTAAGCCTAGTAGGGCTTGAAATAGTCAAAGGGTTCCTGGCAATCCAGGCACTTGTAGAGCGCCTTGCAGGCCGTGGAGCCAAAGTGCGAGGCTTCGGTGGTGTGGCTGGAGCCGCAGTGCGGGCAGGCCACCACGGGCGGTGCGCTGCGCCGAGGCATGAAGCGCACCACGCCCACGCCAGCGGGTTCGCAGGTGCGGTGCGGCGGGGCGATGCCGTAGGCGCGCAGCTTGTCTTTGCCCGCCTCGGTCATCCAGTCGGTGGTCCAAGCGGGGGCCAGTTGCGTGACAACGCGGGCTTCGATGCCTTGGGCCAGCAAGGTCGATTTCACATCGTCCTCGATCTGGCCCATTGCCGGGCAGCCGCTGTAGGTGGGCGTGATGACCACTTCCAGACCGCCCTCGCCCTGGCGCACGTCCCGCAAAATGCCCAACTCGCGCAGAGAGATGACGGGGATTTCCGGGTCGGCCAAGTCGTCCAAGGCCGCCCAAACCGCTGCTAGCGTGACCATGTGCTCGCTCACCAGTTGGCGTTGGGGTGGGCGCGGGCCAGGCTTTGCATCTCGGCCAGCAAGAAGCCCAGGTGCTCGGAATGCACGCCAAACTTGCCCTGCGAGACATAGCCTTGCGCGGCGGGGCGCACCAGCATGGCCTCGGCCAGCGCGTCGGACACCAGCGTGTCCCAGTCGTCGTGCAAGCTGGCCAAGTCCACGCCGACGCCGCTGCGCGCCGCATCCACATCGACCGCGCAGGGCAGCCAGAGCTCTTGGGTGTAGGGCATCAGGTGGTCTAAGGCCACTTGGGCGCGGGCGTGCGACTCGTCGGTGCCGTCGCCCATGCGCACCAGCCAGTCGCGGGAGTGGCGCAGGTGGTAGCGCACTTCTTTGCTGGACTTGGCGGCAATGGCGGCCAGTTGCGGGTGGCCCGATTGCTCCAGCGCCTGCCACACCAGCACCATGAAGGCGCTGTACAGGAAGTTGCGCACGATGGTGGTGGCGTAGTCCAAATTGCTGGCCGCGTAGCCCGACAGCGGCCCGTGGTGCGGCAGCTCCAGCAAGGTGTGGTTGCGGAAGTCGGCCACATCGCGGAAATAGGCCAACTGGTCTTCGGTCACATCGCCCTTGAGTTCGGCGGCCAGTTGGTACAGCAAGCGGGCCTGCCCGATCAAGTCCAGGCTGACGTTGGCCAAAGCGATGTCTTCTTCAATGATGGGGCCGTGGCCGCACCATTCGGCATTGCGCTGCCCCAGCACCAAGGCGTTGTCGGCCAGATGCAGCAGGTAGTCCACAGTGGTGGTGTTCATCACATGTGCCCCACTTCTTCAGGGATTTCATAGAACGTCGGGTGGCGGTAGATTTTGTCTGCCGCCGGGTCGAAGAACTCGCCCTTGTCGTCCGGGTTGCTGGCGGTGATGGTGGCCGAGGGCACGACCCAAATGCTCACGCCTTCTTGGCGGCGGGTGTACACGTCGCGCGCCATTTCCAGCGCGTGTTGGGCATCAGCCGCGTGCAAACTGCCGCAGTGCTTGTGCTCCAGCCCTTGCTTGCTGCGGACAAAAACTTCCCACAGCGGCCATTCTTTCAGTGCGGTGTTCATGCGGTTTCCTTGAGTGTGCGTGCTTGTTGTTTGCGGGCATGGGCCAGAGCGGCGTCGCGCACCCACTGGCCTTCGGCGTAGGCTTTGACGCGGGTCGCTAGGCGCTCTTTGTTGCAGGGGCCGTTGCCATTCACGGTGCTCCAGAACTCGTCCCAGTCAATCGCGCCGTAGTCGTAGTGCTGGCGTTCCTCGTTCCACTTCAGGTCAGGGTCGGGCAGCGTGATGCCCAGCACCTTGGCTTGGGGCACGGTGGCGTCCACAAATTTTTGGCGCAGGTCGTCGTTGCTGATGCGCTTGATGCCCCAGCGCATGCCTTGCGCGCTATTGGGGCTGTCGGCATCGGGCGGGCCGAACATGGCCAAGCACTTCCACCACCAGCGGTTGACGGCGTCCTGCACCATCGCCTGCTGCTCGGCGGTGCCTTGCATCATCACCAGCAGAGCTTCGTAGCCTTGGCGCTGGTGGAAGGACTCTTCCTTGCAGACGCGGATCATGGCGCGGGCATAAGGGCCGTAAGAGCAGCGGCACAGCGGGATCTGGTTCATGATCGCCGCGCCGTCCACCAGCCAGCCGATCACGCCCACATCAGCCCAGTTCAGCGTCGGGTAGTTGAAGATCGAGCTGTACTTGGCGCGGCCGCTGTGCAAGCCTTCCAGCATCTGGTCGCGGCTGGTGCCTAGGGTTTCGGCGGCGGAATACAGGTACAGGCCGTGGCCGCCTTCGTCTTGCACCTTGGCGATCAGGATGGCTTTCCGCTTCAAGCTGGGCGCACGGCTGATCCAGTTGCCCTCGGGCAGCATGCCCACGATTTCGCTGTGCGCGTGCTGGCTGATCTGGCGCACCAGCGTCTTGCGGTAACCGTCGGGCATCCAGTCCTGCGGTTCGATCCGGCCATCGGCATCGATCCGGG
>CALMOI010000146.1 GCA_937871735.1 uncultured Comamonadaceae bacterium | reverse complement strand
ACAACAGCGCGTTCGACGTCTACATGGGCGCCGGCTTCGCGGTGGTGGGCTACATCTTCTACAAGCTCTCGTGCGAACCCGCGCCGCTGCTGCTGGGCTTCATCCTCGGGCCGATGATGGAAGAAAACCTGCGCCGCGCGCTGCTGCTGTCACGCGGCGATTGGAGCGTGTTTGTGACCCGGCCTTTGTCGGCGGGCTTGCTGGCAGCGGCGGTATTGCTGCTGGTGGTGGTGCTCAGCCCTTCGATCAAGAGCAAGCGCGAAGAAGCCTTCGTCGAAGACTGAGGCGGCCCTGCCCAAACGCGCAGGCGCAGCCCCTGCGCGTGACCGGTGCTGCCGGGATAATGAACTGATGTCTACCGCCCCCTTACCTGATTCTTCGTCTGCACCCCCGCCTCATCTGACCACCGGCCTGCTGCTGGCCGCAGCGGGCTCAATTGCCTTCAGCGGCAAGGCCATCATCGTCAAGCTGGCGTTTCGGCATGGGGTGGATGCGGTCACGTTGGTCATGTACCGCATGTTGTTTGCGCTGCCCATGTTCTTGGCGCTGGCGTGGTGGGCCAGCCGGGGCAAGCCGCCGCTCACGCGCAAAGACTGGCTGGGCGTGCTGGGGCTGGGCTTCACCGGCTATTACTTGGCCAGTTTTTTGGACTTTTGGGGCTTGCAGTACGTGACGGCGGCCTTTGAGCGTTTGGTGCTTTACCTCAACCCCACGATGGTGCTGATTTTGGGTTGGGTGCTGTACGGCAAGCGCATCACCTTGCGGCAAGCCGTGGCGATGGCGGTGAGCTACAGCGGCGTGCTGCTAGTGTTTGGGCACGAGTTCACGCTGCAAGGCAGTAATGTGGCCTTGGGTGCGGCGCTGGTGTTTGGCAGCGCCATCAGCTACGCCATCTACATGAGCTACAGCGGCCAGATGGTGGCGCGCTTGGGCGCGTTGCGACTGGCGGGGCTGGCGACTTCAGTGGCCTGCGTGCTGTGCATCGCTCAATTTTTGGTGCTGCGCCCGCTGGCCGCCGCGCAAGTGGCCGAGCCGGTGATTTGGCTGTCGCTGCTCAACGCCACCGCCTGCACCGCGCTGCCCGTGCTGCTGGTGATGATGGCCATTGAGCGCATCGGCTCTGGCCTTGCCGCACAGACCGGCATGATTGGCCCCATGTCCACCATCTTGATGGGCGTGCTGATTTTGGGCGAACCGCTCAACGCCTGGATCATTGCGGGCACCGTGCTGGTGATGGGCGGCGTGTTCTTGGTGACGCGCCAACGTTGACCTCGCCCTTCAGGAGACACACATGGATTTGAAGCTGAACGGCAAATGGGCGCTGGTTTGCGGCGCAAGCAAAGGACTGGGCTACGGCTGCGCGCAGGCGCTGGTGGCTGAAGGCGTGCATGTGGTGATCGTCGCACGCGGAGCCGCCGCCTTGGCGCAAGCCCAAGCGCAGTCACAGACCAGCGCGCCCAGCGTGACCGTGCTGGCCGTGGCCGCCGACATCACCACGCCCGAAGGACGCGACGCGGTGTGGGCCGCGCCGGGCGGGCCGGGCCGCAACTTTGACATCGTGATCACCAACGCGGGTGGGCCGCCGCCGGGCGACTTTCGCCAATGGGATCGGGACGCATGGCTGCGTGCGCTGGATGCCAACATGCTCACGCCCATCGAACTGATACGCGCCTGCGTCGACGGCATGGCCGAACGTGGCTTTGGCCGGGTGGTGAACATCACCTCGGCAGCGGTGAAAGCGCCGATTGACATCTTGGGCCTCTCGAACGGCGCACGCAGCGGCTTGACCGGATTTGTGGCGGGCTTGGCACGCGGCCCGCTGGCGGCGCAGGGCGTGACCCTGAACAACCTGCTGCCCGGCAAGTTCGACACCGACCGCCTGCAAGTCACCCAAGCCGTGGCCGCGCAAAACACCGGCCAAGCGGTAGACGCCGTGCGCCGCGCCCAGCAAAACCAAATCCCCGCCCGCCGCTTTGGCACCGCGCAAGAGTTCGGCGAAGTCTGCGCCTTCCTGTGCAGCCAGCAAGCGGGCTACCTGACCGGCCAAAACATCTTGCTGGACGGCGGAACGTATCCGGGGACGTTTTGAGGCGACTTCATTGTGAAGAGTCCGTCCTTTCTGTCACAAGCCTTGGATGAATAGACTAAAAGTCGTTGGATGACTCGATAAAATCAACTCAATATTATCGGTGGTTTGCTTGTTGATGCATTTTAATTTATTAATTGACTTTGAAGAGCGATAAAATTTTTATGAAAAGTTTGAGTGCTATTTTATGGGTAAAAAGACTATCTTTGGGTCTTCTCATCTTTTCCTATCTTTCCGTGTCGTTTGCTG
>CALMOI010000145.1 GCA_937871735.1 uncultured Comamonadaceae bacterium | reverse complement strand
TCGAGCAAAGGACGCAGAGTGGTGGTCATCAGGGCGACATCCATCCCTTTGTCGATGTACATGTCTGCACCGGCCTCCAGGCATTTTTCTTCAATGTCATCGCTGTCGATGCCAGAGATGACGGCCAAAGGCGTATCGGGATAGAGTTTGCGGGCACGCTCAACCGTTGCAACCCCTTTGGTGTCGGGCAGATTCAGATCCAAGCAGATCAGTATAGGAGCGCCGTGCAGTTGCACCGCAGACTCCAGTTCACCCAAGGTTGACATTTCGGCCACATTGACACCGGCGCGCATGCGCCGAAACATCATGGTCATGCCTTCGCGTATCAGCGGATGATCTTCGATCACATAAATGGTCATAGTGGCCTTGGTAGTGGTGTGACAGCAAACTTAGGACTTAAGCATAGCCTGCGAATCCACCCTTGAGGAGTCAATCAGCCTTGTGTGGCCTTGTACAGCACCTCTAACGCAGCACGGATTTGCTCTGGCGCAACTTCCGGCAGGTTTTGGAGCTGGGCGGCGAGTTCGTCTAAGGCCGCCACGTCACCGGTTTGCAGACGGGCGATGGCCTTGCCTGCATCACGCGGTGCGGTGTAGCCGATGCTTTGCAGCAGCAGCGTGCCGTCGGCGGCAACCATCTTGAAGTAGAACAAGCCGTCTTTTTCGCGGTATTGCTTGAATGTGGGTGGTGCGGGCGGCTCAGCTTGCGCGGCGGCTTGGGGCTGCGCTAAACCTTGCATGGCGCGCAAGCCCACGGCAGCACGCAGCTCGGCCATGAAGGGTGCGGCCAATGTGCGTGCTTTGGCGGCACCGGCCAGCAAGATGGCTTCGATTTGTGCTGGGTTGGCCATCAACTCGTCGTAGCGGGCGCGCATCGGGGCCACGGTGCGGCTGATGCACTCGTACAGGCGCTGCTTGGCCTCGCCCCAAGCGATGCCGTCGGCGTAGGCTTGTCGCAGTGCCTCAATCTCGTCGGCGCTGGCAAAGGCTTGGTAGATCTGGAACAGCGCGGAGCCTTCGACCTCTTTGGGTTCGCCGGGCAAGCGCGAGTCGGTGACGATGCTGGCAATGGCTTTTTTGAGCTGCTCGGGCGGTGCAAACAGCGGAATGGTGTTGTCGTAGCTCTTGCTCATCTTGCGGCCATCCAAGCCGGGCAAGGTGGCCACGCTGGCTTCAATGGCGGCTTCGGGCAGCACAAAGTGCTCGCCGTAGCGGTGGTTGAAGCTGCCCGCAATGTCGCGCGCCATTTCAATGTGCTGGATTTGGTCGCGTCCCACCGGAATGCTGTGCGCTTTGAACATCAAGATGTCTGCCGCCATCAGCACCGGGTACATGAACAGGCCCGCTGTCACATCGGTGTCGGCATCGACTTCAGCGGCGGTGTTTTTGTCTACGGCGGCTTTGTAGGCGTGGGCGCGGTTGAGCATGCCTTTGCCGCTGACGCAGGTCAGCAGCCACATCAGCTCGGTGATTTCGGGGATGTCGCTTTGGCGATAGAAGTACACGCGCTCGGGATCCAGTCCAGCGGCGAGCCAAGTGGCGGCAATTTCCAGGCTGGAGCGCTGAATGCGCGCCGGGTCTTCGCACTTGATCAGGGCGTGGTAGTCGGCCAGAAAGTAAAAACTTTCGGTGCCGGGTTGCAAGCTGGCCGTGATGGCGGGGCGGATGGCTCCGGCGTAATTGCCCAAGTGAGGGGTGCCGGTGGTGGTGATGCCGGTGAGGACGCGCAAGGGTTGCATGGAGGTAAAAAAATTCAGAGCAAGTAAGTCAAAGGCGTGAGCAACCAGTGCAGCACGCTGCTGGTCAGGGCCATAAGGGGCTGCATCCACAGCGCGCTGACCACGCCGGTGGTGACAAGTGCCATCACGATAAAGAAGCCCCAAGGCTCAATCCGCGACACCAGCACAGCTTGCCGCCACGGCAGCAGGCCGACCAAGATGCGCCCGCCATCCAGCGGCGGCAGCGGAAACAGGTTGAAGGCGAACATCACGAGGTTGGTCAAAATGCCGCCTTGGCACATTTTGATGAAGAAGGGCTCTTGCACACCAGCAGCGGTCAGCAGGTAAAACAGCGCGCCCCACAAAAAAGCCTGCACAAAATTGGCCCCCGGCCCGGCCAGCGCGACCCAGATCATGTCGCGCTTGGGGTTGCGCAGATGGCTGAAGTTGACCGGCACCGGCTTGGCGTAGCCAAACAACAGCGCGCCGCCCGTTGCAAAGTACAGCAGCAGCGGCATGACGATGGTGCCCAGCGGGTCGATGTGCGCGATGGGGTTGAGGGTGATGCGGCCTTGCGCATAGGCGGTGTTGTCGCCAAAGTAGCGGGCTGCGTAGCCGTGCGCCGCTTCGTGCACCGTGATGGCAAACAGCACGGGTAGGGCGTAAATCAAAACGGTTTGGATCAGATCATTCAAGATGGTGGGGTCTCAAAACGAGGGATAGTCACAGGCCGAGCAGCGCTGGGTCGCCCCGGCCTTGGCGCAGCAGCACGGGTTCGCCGCTGGTCAAGTCCACCACGGTGGTGGGTTCGGAGGCGCAAGCCCCAGCATCAATCACAGCGGCCAAGTCGTGCTCGAAGCGGTCACGAATGGCTTGCGGGTCGTTCATGGATTCGATTTCGCCGGGCGGGATCAAGGTGGTGGCCAGCAGCGGCGCACCGTGCAGGGTCAGCAGCTCTTGCAAGGTGACGTGATCGGGCACGCGCAAGCCTATGGTTTTGCGCTGCGGGTGGCTGACGCGGCGCGGCACTTCTTTGGTGGCTTCCAGCACAAAGGTGTACGCGCCGGGCGTGGCTTGCTTGATGAGGCGAAATTGCTTGTTGTCCACCTTGGCGTAGCTGGCCAGCTCGCTCAAATCGCGGCACAGCAAGGTGAGCTGGTGCTTGTCGTCCATGCCTCGGATGCGGCGCAACTGGTCGGCGGCGGCTTTGTCGTCAAGATGGCAGGCGAGGGCGTAGCTGGAGTCGGTGGGTACGGCGACGATGCCGCCCTTGGCCAGCAAGGCCACCGCTTGTTTGAGCAGACGCGGCTGCGGGTTGTCGGGGTGAACGCTGAAGTACTGGGCCATGCCGGGAGTTTAAGCCGCCGGGGCGAGTTGCTGTAGTCTCCGGCGCTCATGCAGCGTGGCCCACGCACCTCCAGCACCACACAGCGCCACCAGCACCATGCCCAGCACCGACCAGTGGTCAGGTACGTGTGCAAACACCAACCAGCCGCCCAGCATCGCAAAGCCGATTTGCGCGTAGAGATAAGGTGTGAGTGTGGCCGCAGGCGCACGCGCATAAGCCAGGATCAACAAGAAATGCCCGACGGAGCCGGTTACGCCCATCAGCACCATGCCCGCCCACAGCCACCCAGAGGTCACGGGTGCCCACACGAAAGGCAGTATCACGCTGCTGAGCAAGGTGCCGATCCAGCCGGTGTAGAAGTGCATGGTCAGCGGCGCTTCAGTGCGCGCCATTTTGCTGGTCAAAATCTGAAAACTGGCATTGGTCGCGACCAAGCCCAGCGGCAGCAGCATTGTCCAACTGAAGGCTTCGCTGCCGGGGCGGATGATGATCAGCGTGCCGATAAAGCCGCCACCCACCAGCGCCCAGCGCAGCGGCGAGACGCGCTCGCCCAGCGAGGTTGCCGCCAGCAGCGTGATGATCAGCGGCGTGATCATGACGATGGCCGTGAACTCGCCCACTGGCATGTATTTCAGGCTGAAGAACGCCAACAAACTGGTCAAAAACAGCAGTATGCCGCGCAGGAATTGGAGCTTGGGTTGCTCGGTGCGCAGCACACTGCGCCCCATGTACGGCAGCACCACCAGCGTGGTGGCCACCGCTTGAAACACGTAGCGAAACCACAGCGCCATCAGCACCGGGACGCTCAGACTGACGTACTTGGTGGTGGTGTCTAGCGTGGCAAAACAGGCCACCGCCGCGATCACAAAGCCAATAGCGACCAGCGTGTGAGGTGGGCGCTGTGTCACTGGATGCGGTGGGTCAGCAGCGTCCACACCGGGGTTAAATTGCCGGTCAGCAGCGGGAGCTTGCCCAAATCAGTGTGACTCTCGTCCGGGCTGTGGAAGTCGCTGCCGCGTGAGGCGGCCAGATCAAATTCGCGGGCCGTGTCGGCGTAGCGCAGCGCTTCTTGGGCGGAATGGCTGCCGGTGACCACGTCCACGCGTTGGCCACCGTGGGCTTTGAATTCGCTGAACAGCGCGTACTCTTCATTGGGCGTGAAGTCGTAGCGGGCCGGATGGGCAATCACCGCCACGCCGCCAGCTTGGGTGATCCAGCCGACCGCATCGCCCAATTTGGCCCAGCGGTGCGGCACGTAACCGGGCTTGCCTTCGGTCAGGTACTTGCGAAACACCTCGTAAGTGTCTTTGCAGACACCGCTTTCCACCAAGAACCGCGCAAAGTGGGTGCGTGAGATCAGCGCCGGGTTGCCTGCAAATTTCAATGCACCTTCGTAGGCCCCGGTGATGCCGACTTGCGCCAGCCCTTGTGCCATTTCTTGGGCTCGACCGCCGCGACCGCCGCGTGTTTGCGCCAAGCCTGCTTGAATGGCGGCGTTGTCTGCATCAAACCCCAGGCCGACGATGTGTACCGTTTGCCCGGCAAAGGTGACGGAGATTTCGGCCCCGGTCAAAAACTTGAGCCCTTCTGCGGCGGCTGCGGCGCGGGCGCGGGCCAAACCGCCAATTTCATCGTGATCGGTGAGCGCCCATAACTCGACCCCGTTGGCCCGCGCTCGGGCAGCCAGCGCCTCGGGAGTCAAAGTGCCGTCGGAGACGACGGAGTGGCAGTGCAGGTCAGCGTTGAGTAGGGTGGTCACAGGTGAATTTTAGGGTTTAAGTCGGAGTCCCGCTTGGCAGCAGGGTGGGGGAGAGCGTCGATAATTGAGGGTATGAAATCCCGTCCCCAATCCACCGGAGTCAGCGCATGGCTTTGATGATCACCGATGAGTGCATCAACTGCGATGTGTGCGAGCCCGAGTGCCCGAATCAGGCCATTTACCTTGGCCCGGAAATTTACGAAATCGACCCTCACAAGTGCACCGAATGCGTGGGTCACTTTGATGAGCCGCAGTGCGTGCAGGTGTGCCCGGTGTCGTGCATCCCGCTGCACCCCGGCCACATCGAAGACAAAGAAACGCTGATGCAAAAGTACCGGCGTTTGCAAGCTGCCAGCGCCTGAGCGGCGCTTGGAGCTTCACTTTTCAGCAGATTCGCCAGCCTTGACCGCCGGGTTGGTGCCGCCTTCGGGGCGCGGTGGCTTGGGGCGAGGTGGTTTCGCGGTGTGAATGAGCAAGGTGGCTTTTTCCATGTCGCCAACCAACAAAGCGGGCACAGCGGTCAAGGCCCGGTCGATGCAAGTTTCGATGGCAACGCGGTCATCGGGCGATGGTTTTTTCAGCACCCAGTTCACCACTTCAGCTTTCACGCCCGGATGGCCCACGCCCAAGCGCAGCCGCCAATAATCCGCCGAACCCAGTTGCGCGTGGATGTCGCGCAAGCCGTTGTGTCCGGCATGGCTGCCGCCCAGTTTGAGCTTGACTTGGCCGGGTACCACGTCCAGCTCGTCATGCGCGACCAAGATCTCGGACGGCTGAATTTTGAAGAACTTGGCCAATGTGGCCACGGACTTGCCCGACAAGTTCATGAAAGTCTGCGGTTGCAGCAGCCACACGGTTTGCCCTTGCACGGTGGTGCGTGCCACGCGCGCGTGGTAAGCCTTGTCTGGCACCAGCGTCACTTTGAGCTCGTGCGCTAAGGCATCGATCCACCAAAAACCGGCGTTGTGGCGCGTGGCTTCGTATTCAGAGCCGGGATTGCCCAGGCCGACAAAAAGTTTGATCATGGTGCGAAATTATCCGGTCTGAAAAGCACAACGGCCCACCGAAGTGGGCCGTTGCGTCACAGGGATGAAACCTGTTTACTTCTTGCCTTTGCCCTTGCCCTTGGCAGGAGCGGCAGCAGCGACCGGAGCCACCACTTCTTCAACCACGGTCACCACCGACACCAGAACCGGGTTCGGCTTGCCGTGCACCACAGCCTTGACACCCTTGGGCAAAGCGATGTCGTTCAAGTGCAGGGAAACACCCTTCTTCAGGCCAGTCAGGTCGACGGCGATGAATTCAGGCAGATCGCCAGGCAGGCAGGTCACGCGCAGTTCGCTGACCACGTGGTTGATCATGCACTTGTCTTGCTTGACAGCCGAAGACTCTTCTTCGCCGCTGTAGTGCAAAGGCACCTTCATGCTCAAACGTGTCGTGGCATCCACGCGCTGGAAGTCAGCGTGCAGCACCAGTTGACGGAACGGGTGCATTTGCAGATTGCGCAGCAGCACTTTGGTGACTTCACCGTTGAATTCCATTTCCAAGATCGAAGCGTGGAAAGCTTCTTTCTTGATGGCGTGCCACAGCGAGTTGTGGTCGAGTTCGACCACTTGGGGTTCTTGACCAGCGCCACCGTAGACGATAGCGGGGGTACGACCTGTATTGCGGAGACGGCGGCTCGCACCCGTGCCCTGCTTGGAACGCTCAAAAGCGACAAATTTCATGATTCACTCCGAAAAAGAGTCCACCGCGACCAGTGTGACTCCAACTAAAAAGGCCCGGTGTCGCACAGCGCGACTCGGGCCTGCTTTTTGACTCGATCAGAACTGACTGTTTTGATCCGAGAACAAACTCATCACCGACTCGCCTGTGGAAATGCGCTGAATGGTTTCGGCAATCAGCGGAGCCACGGAGAGTTGGCGGATTTTGGGGCACTTGGAACCTGCATCACTCAAAGGAATGGTGTTGGTGACCACCACTTCGTCCAGTGCCGAGCCTTGGGTAATGCGCTCAATGGCCGGGCCGGAGAAGATGGAGTGCGTGCAGTAGGCGTAGACCTTCTTGGCACCGCGTGCTTTCAGCACTTCAGCGGCTTTGACCAAGGTGCCTGCGGTGTCGATCATGTCGTCCATGATGACGCAATTGCGGCCTTCGATTTCACCGATCACGTGCATCACTTCCGACACGTTGGCCTTGGGGCGACGCTTGTCGATGATGGCCAAATCACAACCGAGTTGCTTGGCCAGCGCACGGGCGCGCACCACGCCACCCACGTCGGGCGACACCACAATCAGGTCTTCGTAGTTCTTTTGGCGCAGATCACCCAACAACACCGGCGAGGCGTAGATGTTGTCCACCGGGATGTCGAAGAAGCCTTGAATTTGGTCAGCGTGCAAATCCATGGTCAGCACGCGGGCCACGCCCACGGCTTGCAGCATGTTGGCCACCACCTTGGCGGTGATCGGCACACGGCTGGAGCGCGGACGGCGGTCTTGGCGGGCGTAACCGAAGTAGGGAATCACGGCGCTGATGCGCTCGGCCGAAGCGCGCTTGAGCGCGTCAACCATGATCAGCAATTCCATCAAGTTTTCGTTGGTGGGCGCGCAGGTGGATTGCACCACGAACACATCGCGAGCACGAACGTTTTGCTTGATTTCGACGGTGACTTCGCCGTCAGAGAATCGACCCACATCGGCAGCACCGAGCGTGGTGCCGAGGTTTTTGGCGATTTCGGAGGCGAGGGCCGGATTGGCATTGCCGGTGAAAACCATGAAGTCGGGTTGGTTGGCTTGCATGAGCATCCCAGCGATCTAAAATGTTGGTCTTGATGTGCGACGCGTGCCCTATGTGGGCACTTTGATGTATTTGGCAGGGGAAGAAGGATTCGAACCTTCGCATGTCGGAATCAAAATCCGATGCCTTAACCAACTTGGCGACTCCCCTACACCGGTCAACAGCCGTAAGCTGCCAACTCTTAACTGTCGCTGATTGCCCAGCCCTGCAAGGGGTGAACAATCAAATTTTTGCATTCTTGAATTAACCACGCTTTTGGCGCGTCGCTGATTCTAACCTCATTTACCAGAGGCGCGAACACCGCACTGCCTGAACCTGTCATTCGACCTGTAAGGTCAGCCGAATCTAGCCACTTGAGTGCTTGATCGACTTGAGGGCATTGCCTCATCGCGACGGGCTGCAAGTCGTTACAGCCGAAGCTGTATGGGTACGCTGCAAAGTCTGCAATTGTAGCGGTATTTGTGTCGCGTTTCAAATCTGGCGTTGAAAAAATTGTTTTGGTGTCGAGGCCAGCTTCGGGTTTGATCACCAAGAACCGTGCGGAGGGCAAATCCAAAGCGGTCATTTGTTCGCCGATGCCTTCGACCCAAGCGTTGCGGCCAAACAGGAAGAAGGGTACATCTGCGCCCAATTGCAAGCCGATACGTGACAGTTGCTGCACGCTGAGTTTCAAATTCCACAAACGGTTCAGTGCCAACAGACAACTTGCAGCATCTGACGAGCCGCCACCCATGCCCGCTTGGGCGGGAATGCGCTTTTCCACGCTGATGTGCGCGCCCAGCGGGCACGCTGTAGCGCTTTGCAGGGCACGTGCAGCGCGGGTGATCAAATCATCAGCGGGCAAAGCGTGGGTCAGGTCGGTGCGAGTGATTTGGCCGTCACTGCGGCATTCAAAGTGCAGCGTGTCACACCAGTCGATCAGCATGAAGGCCGATTGCAGCAGGTGGTAGCCATCGGCGCGGCGGCCTGTGATGTGCAAAAACAAATTGAGTTTGGCCGGAGCGGGCACGTCGTACAGAGACTTCATGGGCGCGATTATCCGTATCTCGTCGGCGGGAGCGGCAGCGCGTGCCGGTTTAGCGTTCCAAAATCAACCGCAAATCGGCGCTGGGTGCTGGGTTGTGGCGTTGGGCGCTGAGGCGACCTTCGGGCAGGCGCGACAGGTCGGCTTGCCAGCCTGCTGCCGGGGTTGCTTGTCCTTGCAGCCAATCAAACAAAGCGGCCACGGGGAGGGCGGTGCCCGTCAGGGTTTGGGTGAGCGCATCCAGCGACGCAAAGGTTTGGACGCTGCCGCTGTGCAGTTCGGCGTGTGATGGGTTCCATGTGATGCGTGCCAAAGTGCCACCCAGCGGGCCGTAGAGCATCAATTCACCCGCGCTGGCGTTGCCTTGCAAGTCAAATTCAGCGCTGAAAGACTGCGCGGGTTCGCTGACCACCGTCAGGCTCAGGCGGCCAGCCCAACGGGTGCTGGTGGTGGAGCGCGGTGGCCGCGTGGCGCAGCCGCTCAACCAGCCGCCCACGCCGAGGCTGCTGACCACCAACCAAGCACGTCGTTTCACAGCTTGACGTGCAGCCGCTTCAAAGTTTCGCGCAGCACAGCGTTGTTGGGGTCAAGGCGCAGGCTGGCTTTCCAGATTTCTTGCGCACTGTCGCGCTGGTTCATTTGCCACAGGGCTTCGCCCAAGTGCGCGGCGATTTCAGGATCAGGCTGCGCTTGGAAGGCGGAGCGCAGCAGGCGCACGGCTTCGGCGTAATTGCCGCTGCGAAACTCAACCCAGCCCATGCTGTCTTGAATCATGGGGTCTTGCGGGGCTTGCTTCAGTGCTTTTTCGACCAATTGCCGTGCTTCGTCCAAGCGCAGATTGCGATCGGCCAGCGAGTAACCCAGCGCGTTGTAGGCGTGGTAGTAGTCCGGCTTGAGCGCAATGACTTGGCGCAGCAAGCGCTCCATCGTGGCGACTTGATCAAGCTTTTCAGCCAGCAGCGCCTGCTCGTACAGCATGTCGGTGTCGTTAGGTTCGCGTGACAGCCACGTGCTCAGCAGGTCAAAGGCGGCGCGGTACTGCTGCTGTTCACGCAGCAATTGCGCTTCGGCCAGCAATTTCAGGCGCGCATCAGCCGGGGTTTGTTCTGGGTAGGACTGAATCAAGGCTTGGGCTTGTTCCATTTTTCCTTGCTTGGCCAGCAGCGTGGCGCGGCGGCTGAGCAAGCCCAAACTGTCGTCGGTGGCTTCAACTTGATCGAGCAAGCGGCTGGCTTCGGCCAAGTTGCCGTTCTTTTCGGCGATTTGTGACAGCGTCAACAAGGCTTGATTTTTGCCACGGCGGTGTGTTTCGCTGGTCGTGTTGGCGTTCAGTGCCAAGTAGCGTTGCAGGGCAACCGTGGCCGTTTGGGGCTGGTTGGTCTGCATCAGCGACAGGCCGTAGATCAGCCAACCGGGAGCGTAGTCGGGCTGTGTGCGAGTCAATTGCTGCAAGTGCGCCTGCGCATCGGCCAAGCGGCGTGTTTCCAGCAAGGTGCGGGCGTAGGCCATGCTGACATCAGGTTCTGCATCGGCTTGGGCCAGGTAGCGAAGCACTATCGCTTCGGCCTGCGGTTGCTCGGGGCGCATCAATTCCAGCGCCAGCAGCACCGGGCCTGCGGTGCGCGGGCTGAAGCTTTGCGCGCGTTCTATGGCTTCCAATGTGCTTTGGGGCTGATTGGCCATCAGGCGCATCCGGCCCACAGTTGTCCAAGCGGCGGCGGCGGTGGTGGTGTCGGTCAAGTAAGGGGCGAGCACGCGCTCCACCACTTGGTCGGCCAGCACTTTGTCTGACACCCGCGTCAGTCCAAACGGAATGCCGGTGATGGCATTGGCGCGTTCGGCAGCCGGGGTGGCGGCCAGTTCAGAGGCCAGCAAGTCGCCAATTTCGCCGACGCGGTTGAGCGCGATCAAAATTTGCAGCGTGATTTGGATGGCCGGGCGCGAGGTCGGTTGAGCTTGCCGCCAAGCGCGTGCGGCTTGCAAAGCGGCATCACCCGCACGGGTTTGCAGGGCTAAATCGACAGCGCGTTGGTACAGCCCCGCGTCGTTGGTTTTGCGCGCTGCGTCCAGCAGCAGGCCGTAGCCGGTGGCGGGATCGCCGTTTTGCAGGCTGAGTTCGCTCAGCAGCAGTTCATAAAACAGCGGTGCGTCCAAGGCTGAGTTGACCAGTTCGGTTGGTGCTTCTGGTGTGACCGTGGCTGATGGAGTGTCCGTCGCGGGCGTGGACGGTGTTTGTGCCAATCCCGCCAAAGGCAGGGCCAGCAAGGCGGCAAGGCAGAGTGCGAGCTTCATCGGCTCATAATAATCCAAGCCCGTTCACCTCACTCCTTGGTTGCCTCCTCATGCCTGAATTACCCGAAGTTGAAGTCACACGCCGCAGTTTTGCCGAGCGTATTGCCGGGGGCTGGATTGAATCTGTGCGCTTAGGCAAGCCGCTGCGTTGGCCGCTGGGTGCCGATCCCAACGGGCTGCTGGGGTTGACGCTGCAAGCCGTGCGGCGGCGCGGTAAGTACCTGTTGCTGGACTTGAGTGATGGACGTTTGCTGCTGCTGCACCTGGGCATGTCTGGCAGCCTGATCTACACCCCGCAGACTCGGCACCCCAACGCAGCGGGGCCGCACGACCACTTTGATTTGTGTACCAGCCAAGGCAGTCTGCGCTTGCACGACCCGCGTCGCTTTGGTGCGGCGGTGCTCACCGAGGGCGAAACTTCGCCGCAAGCCATCAAATTGCTCGGGAAATTGGGGGTGGAGCCGTTGTCTGACAGCTTTACCGCCCTTGATTTTTACGACCGGTTACAACGGCGTCGCGTGGCCATCAAACAAGTCTTGTTGGCCGGGGATATCGTGGTGGGTGTTGGTAACATCTACGCTTCTGAAGCGCTTTACATAGCGGGGATTAACCCCGTGGTGCGAGCCTCAGATCTCAGCTTGGCGCAAGCGCGGCGGTTGCATCGGGCGGTGCGGGACGTGTTGACTCGGGCCATCTCCAAGGGTGGCAGCACTTTGCGTGATTTCGCCAGTGCTGATGGGCAGGCCGGGCATTTCCAGTTGGAAGCCAAAGTTTATGGCCGCGCCGGGCAGCCTTGTGTGCAATGTGGCACCCCGATTGAGCTTCTGCGGCAGGGGCAAAGATCGAGCTACTACTGCGCGGTGTGCCAAGCAGTTTGAGTGCGACAGCACAAGCGCGTGATGCGGCTTGGGCCAGTGTTATATTGATTCATCCTTGGAGGAACGGTGGCTACTTCATTCAATCAGCAGTTTGATCAGCATGGTGCTTGGCGCCGGGAATTTACCCTGCGCCTGAAGTTGCTGGGCGATTGGATGCGGGACAACGAATTGCTTGATGCCGCCCTTGAAGAGCGGCTGCATTGCCTAGAGGTGCAAGTGCGCGCTGACAAGGTGATGGTGGCTTTTGTGGCTGAGTTCTCACGCGGCAAATCTGAGCTGATCAACTCCATCTTCTTCGCCGGTTATGGCCGACGCATCATGCCCGCCAGCGCTGGTCGCACCACCATGTGCCCGACCGAGTTGGGCTACGACGCCAGCGTGCCGCCGTGCCTGCGCTTGCTGCCCATTGAAAGCCGCTTGCAGCCCCAGTCCCTGATGGAATGGCGCATGGTGCCCGAAAAGTGGACGCGCATCGATCTGGATGTGAACAATGCCGAGCAACTGGCCGGCGCACTGGAAAAAGTTTCTGAAACGCTGCGCGTCTCGCAAGACCAAGCCAAAGCGCTGGGTTTTTGGCACGAAGACACTCCTGCCGACAACCCTCCGCTGGATGCCAGCGGCATGGTCGAAGTGCCCAAGTGGCGCCACGCCCTGATCAACATGGCGCACCCGCTGCTCAAACAAGGTTTGGTGGTGCTCGA
>CALMOI010000144.1 GCA_937871735.1 uncultured Comamonadaceae bacterium | reverse complement strand
TAGAGAAGCGCTTCGCGGCTTGGGCCACCCGCTAACCCGCCGCCGGAGCACCACCGCCATGCAAGTCCCCACCAGCACCGCCCCCATGATGACGAACGACGACCGGCGCAACTTGCGCCAGGCGCTGGCCCAAGCCGAATCGCAGCGCAAATGGCGAGCCTTCGCCCTCACCGTGCCGCTGCTGGTGTTTCTCTTGATGACGCTGCTGGTGCCGATTGCCAATCTGCTGCAACGCGCGGTAGAAAACCCCGAAGTGGCCAACGCCCTGCCCCGCACGGTGGCGGCGCTGGCCACTTGGAAGCAACACAAAGAAGTCCCGCCCGCACCGGCTTATGCCGCGCTGGCGCAAGACTTGGCGAACCTGCCCGAGGGTGCCGATGCTGGCACGCTGGCGCGCCGCTTTAACTCCGACATCGCCGGGGGCCGATCTTTGGTGATGAACACCTATCGCGCCCTGCCCATCACCGGCAGCAACGACGAGGCTGTGCGTGACCGCATGCTGGCCATCGATGCCCGCTGGGGTGATCCGGCTTACTGGCAAGTGATCTCCAAGAACGGCGCACGTTGGACACCCGACTACCTGCTGGCCTCGGTGGACTTGCGCCGCGACTTGGACGGCGAAGTCGAGCGCATGCCTGAAGAAGAACGCGCCTTTGGGGCTATCTTGCTGCGCACCTTCAGCATCAGCTTTGTGGTGACACTGTTTTGCCTGCTGCTGGCCTACCCGCTGGCATGGTGGCTGGCCTCGCTGCCCGCTCGCAAGGCCAACATGCTGATGATTTTGGTGCTGGTGCCGTTTTGGACCTCCATCTTGGTGCGCGTGGCCGCTTGGATCGTGCTGCTGCAATCTGAAGGCTTGGTCAACCGAGGCTTGATGGGCTTGGGTTTGATCGAGCAACCGCTGGCGCTGCTGTTCAACCGCACCGGCGTGGTGATTGCGATGGTGCACATCCTGCTGCCCTTCATGATCTTGCCGCTGTACAGCGTAATGAAGAGCATTCCGCCCACGTACTTGCGCGCCGCTGTCTCGCTGGGCAGCCCGCCGTTGGCCGCGTTTTTCCGGGTCTATGTGCCGCAAACCTACCCCGGTATTGGTGCTGGTGCGCTGCTGGTGTTCATCTTGGCGATTGGCTATTACGTCACCCCAGCCCTGTTGGGCGGCGCTGACGACCAAATGCTGAGCTACTACATCGCCCGCTACACCAATGTGGAAGTCAACTGGGGCATGGCCTGCGCCTTGGGTGCCCTGCTGCTGGCCGCCACGCTGGTGCTGTACAGCGTGTACCGCCGCATCAGCAAAGCCGAACTCAGCTTGGGCTGAGCCACATCCACCCTCTTAGCCCTTATTCACCATGTCTCACTCCAAGTTTCATGAGTTTCCGCTGTACGCCACCTGGCTCGACAAACTGGGTTGGTGGGCCGTGCGCGGCCTGTGCGTCGCCATCCTGATCTTTCTGCTGGCCCCGATTTTGGTGATGATCCCGCTGTCGTTTTCCGACAGCTCCTTCTTGGCTTACCCGATTCCGGGCTGGTCGCTCAAGTGGTATCACAACCTGTTTGAGTCGCCCGAGTGGATGCGCGCCACGCGCAACAGCTTCATCGTCGCCCCGGCGGCCACGCTGCTGGCCACCACGCTGGGCACGATGGCGGCGGTGGGCATGTCGCGCGCTACGTTCC
>CALMOI010000143.1 GCA_937871735.1 uncultured Comamonadaceae bacterium | reverse complement strand
CGTGGCCCAATCCGAGCGCGCCCGCAGCGGTCAGCTTTACTGCGTGGGTTTTGCCGCCGAAAGTCACGATCTGCTGGCCCACGCCAGCGCCAAGCGCGTGCGCAAAGGCGTGCCGCTGCTGGTGGGCAACATCGGCCCGGCCACTTTCGGCCAAGATGACAACGCGCTGCTGCTGGTCGATGCCGATGGCGCGACCGATGTGCCGCGTGCCTCCAAACGGGTGCTGGCCCAGCACCTGATCACCGAAATTGCCCGCCGCCTGAGCGCTGCGGGTTTGCAAGCATGAACATCGACCTGAAAATCATCGACCCGCGCATGGCGGATCAACTTCCCGCCTACGCCACGCCCGGCAGCGCCGGTTTGGACTTGCGCGCCTGCCTTGACGCACCGCTCACTTTGGAGCCGAATGCGTGGCAACTGGTGCCCACCGGCATCGCCCTCTGGCTGCGCGACCCCGGTTACGCCGCCATGATCTTGCCGCGCTCGGGGCAGGGGCACAAACACGGCATCGTGCTGGGCAATTTGGTGGGATTGATCGACAGCGACTACCAGGGCCAGTTGATGGTCAGCGCCTGGAATCGCAGCGACACCGCGTTCACCATCGCCCCGATGGAGCGGCTGGCGCAACTGGTGATCGTGCCGGTGGTGCAGGCCCAGTTCAACGTGGTCACCGAGTTCCCGCCCAGCGCGCGCGGCGAGGGCGGCTACGGCTCCACCGGCAAACACTGAGGCCGTGCCCGCCGTGGCGGGTTTCAGTGCAGCAAGTGGGGAGGCAGGTCGTCGGCATCATCGGCTTCGTTCAAGTCGTTGGACTTGGCTTCGCCGATTTCGATTTTGAAAAAGCCCGTGCCGCAGCTGCCGTGGCCGACTTCTTCTTCGGTGGCTGCACGCACGGCTTCGACCTTCAGACTTAGGCGCAGCGCAATGCCCGCCAGCGGGTGGTTGCCGTCCAGCACCACATGCTCGGGGTAAATTTCGGTCACGGTGTAGAGCACGTTGCGCGGCGCATCGGGGTGCGTGCCTGCCGGAAGCGCGGTGCCTTCAATGGTCAAACCCTCTTCCAGTCCTTCGGGGAACAGCGCCAGCGGCTCCAAAAACAGCAGTTGGTCGTTGAAGTCGCCGAAGGCTTCTTCAGGCTCCAAATGCAGATCGAGCTTGGCTCCGGCCTCGTGGCCTTGCAAGGCTTCTTCGACGCGGGGCAGCAAATCGCGTCCGCCAACTAAAAATTCCACGGGTTCGTCGAGAACGTCCAACGTCTCGCCCAGCGTGTCTTTGAGTGTCCAGGTCAGTGCGACCACACAATGTTGAGTGATTTCCATACGACAATTCTCCCATGGACCCCAAGCCACCCCAGCAACTGCTGGGCGGACTCACGCCGCAGCAATTCATGAAACGTCACTGGCAGAAGAAACCGCTGCTGGTGCGCCAAGCCATTCCTGGCTTTCAACCCCTGGTCGAACGCGCTGATTTGTTCGCCTTGGCCGCCGGTGAAGACGTGGAGTCACGTCTTTTGATCTGCGGCGATGGGCGCTGGCAATTCAAGCGCGGCCCGTTCGAGCGCCGTGCTTTGCCAGCCCTCAAATCCCCGCAGTGGACGCTGCTGGTGCAAGGCGTGGACTTGCATCACGACGGTGTGCATCAGCTGATGCAGCAGTTTCGCTTCGTGCCCGACGCGCGGCTGGACGACGTGATGATCTCCTACGCCAGCGATGGCGGCGGCGTGGGCCCGCACTTTGACAGCTACGACGTGTTTTTGCTGCAAGCCAGCGGCCAGCGGCGCTGGCGCATTGGCCGCCAAAAAGATTTGAGCTTGGTCGATGGCCTGCCTTTGAAAATTTTGGCCAACTTCGAGCCCGAAGAAGAGTTCGTCCTTGAAGCGGGCGACATGTTGTATTTGCCGCCGCGTTGGGCGCATGACGGCGTGGCCGTGGGCGGCGATTGCATGACTTATTCCATCGGCTTTCGCCAGCCGAACCGGGGCGAATTGGCGCGTGAGCTGCTGCAACGTTTGGCCGAAGATGCTGAAGATGCCGCCGGTGACGCGGCCTACCGCGACCCGCGCCAACCGGCGGTGGACTCGCCCGGCGGCATTCCGCCTGCGATGATGGACTTCGCCCGCGAAGCTCTGCAAGCCGTGCTTGACGACCCGACCGAGCTGCAATGCCTGTTGGGCGAGTA
>CALMOI010000142.1 GCA_937871735.1 uncultured Comamonadaceae bacterium | reverse complement strand
CGCAGCGCCAAGCCACCAAAGACGCGGCGCGTCTGGCCGGGCTGAACGTGCTGCGCCTGTTGAACGAACCGACCGCCGCCGCCATCGCCTACGGGCTGGACAAGGCCGCCGAAGGCACGTTCGCCATTTACGACTTGGGCGGCGGCACGTTTGACATCTCGGTGCTGCGCTTGAGCAAGGGCGTGTTTGAAGTGCTGTCGACCGGCGGCGATTCGGCCTTGGGCGGCGACGATTTTGACCACGCGATTGCCGAGTGGTTTTGCGCGCAGCACGGCGTGGCCGGTTTGGCGGCTTTGTCGCCGCAAGCCCAGCGCAGCGCTTTGGCGGCGGCGCGTGCGGCCAAAGAAACCTTGTCCGGCCAAGCCAGCACCGTGTTGAGTTTGTGCGTGGAGGAGGGCCGCGTGCTGGAATCGACGCTGTCTGCGGTGCAGTTCGCGCTGCTGGGCTCGCCGTTGGTGGGTCGCACCATCAGCGCCACGCGCCGCGCTTTGCGCGATGCCAAGTTGACCACCGACGACATCACCGGCGTGGTGCTGGTGGGCGGCTCCACCCGGATGCCGCTGGCGCGGGCAGCGGTGCAAGAGTTTTTTGGCCGCGAGCCATTGGCCGACATCGACCCCGACCAAGTTGTGGCGCTGGGCGCGGCCATCCAAGCCAACGTGTTGGCCGGTAACGGCACGGGCGACGGCTGGTTGCTGCTGGACGTGTGCCCGCTGTCGTTGGGGCTGGAGACGATGGGCGGTTTGGTCGAAAAGATCATCCCGCGCAACTCCACGCTGCCGATTGCGCGTGCCCAAGAATTCACGACTTTCAAAGACGGCCAAACCGCCATGACCGTGCACGTCGTGCAAGGCGAGCGCGAAACCGTGGCCGATTGCCGTTCGCTGGCGCGCTTTGTGTTGCGCGGCATTCCGCCTGCGGTGGCCGGGTCGGCGCGCATTCGCGTCACTTTTCAGATTGATGCGGACGGGCTGCTGTCCGTCACTGCGCGCGAGCAAACCACGGGCGTGGACGCGCACGTTGAAGTCAAGCCCACCTACGGCTTGGCCGACAACCAAATCACCACCATGCTGCAAGACGCGGTGGGTTCCGCCAAAACCGACATGCTGCTGCGCACGCTGCGCGAAGCGCAAGTTGATGCCCGCCGCCTGCTGGACGCCACCACCGCCGCTTTGGCGCAAGACGGCAGTTTGCTGGAAGCGCAAGAAATCACCGCCATCCGCAAAGTGATGTACGTGTTGGGCGATGCGCTGGAAACCGAAGCGCCGCTGGCCGAGCTGCAAAGCGCCGCCAGCGCCTTGTCAGCCGCGACGGGTGAATTTGCGGCGCGGCGCATGAACGCCTCCATCCGCCAAGCGCTGGCTGGTCGCGTGCTGGACAGCTTGGCCTGAGCGACTTCACTGAAAGAACTTATGCCCCAAGTCCACGTCCTGCCCCATCCCGACCTGTGCCCCGAAGGTGTGACCTTTGAACTCAAGCGCGGCGCATCGCTGTGCAAAGGCATGTTGGCTGCTGGCATTGAGATTGAGCACGCCTGCGAAATGGTCGCCGCGTGCTCCACCTGCCATGTCCACATCCGCCAAGGCAACGCCAGTTTGGCCGAGCCCGACGACGAAGAAAACGACCAAATGGACCACGCCTGGGGCCTCGATGCCCAGTCGCGCTTGGCCTGCTGCGTGAAAGTCCGTGACGAGGATCTGACGGTGGAATTGCCCCGTCACACCCGCAACCACGCCCGCGAACATTGATGACCTGATCACCCCCCAGTTTCTCCTCGGATGGTGCGGCTAGACCGCTCCTTTTCCAGGCTCGCATCAGCAATGGTGCGGGCCTGTTTTTTTGGGGCATTCAGGGGTGTTTGGGCCGGTTTGATCTGCCTGTTTGAAACCCCACATTCACGACAGCCGCAGTGCGCTGGGGTCTGACACTCACACGCTCAGATGCGACAAAAGTGTCGTTAACAGCCTGCTTTCGGGTGGTTTTAGCCGACAAATTCCGTGGCACGCGGCTTGCGATATGGCTTGCGAAAGGACTTGCACCATGCCACTGAGTCTCGTGATCAACGACACCACCTTGCGCGACGGCGAACAGACCGCAGGCGTGGCGTTCACCGTCGATGAAAAGTGCGCCATTGCTGGCGCACTGGCCGCTGCGGGCGTGCCCGAGATGGAAGTGGGCATTCCGGCGATGGGCGATGAAGAGATCGCTTGCATCAACAGCATCGCCGCGCTGGGCTTGCCCGCCCGGCTCATGGTCTGGGGTCGCCTGACTGACGCAGACTTGGCCGCCGCGCTGCGTTGCCAAGCCGACATCGTGCATTTGTCGATTCCCGTGTCCGACATTCACTTGCGCCACAAGCTGCGCCAGTCGCGTGCTTGGGTGCTGGAGCAAGTCACGCGGGTGATTGAAGCCGCCGCGCTCACGGGTCGCCACATTTCGCTGGGTGCTGAAGATGCCTCCCGCGCTGATGCCGAGTTTCTGGCCTTGGTGGCCCGCCGCGCCCAAGCTTGCGGCGCGCGCCGCATCCGTTTTGCCGACACGCTGGGCGTGCTCGATCCGTTCTCAACCTACGAGGCCATTGCCCGGCTGCGCGAGGCGGTTGATATTGACATTGAAATCCACGCCCACAACGACCTGGGTTTGGCCACCGCCAACACCTTGGCCGCACTGCGCGCCGGAGCCACCCACGCCAACACCACCGTCAACGGTTTGGGCGAGCGTGCGGGCAACGCCGCCCTAGAAGAAGTGGTGATGGGCGTGCGCCACCTGCACCACGGCGACACTGGCGTGAACACGCAAGAACTGGTGACGATCTCGCACTTGGTGGAACGCGCTTCGGGCCGCCCGGTGGCGTTCAACAAGAGCATCGTCGGCGAGGCGGTGTTCACCCACGAATCGGGCATCCACATCGACGGCTTGCTGAAAAACGCTTCCACCTACGAGAGCTTTGATCCGTCCGAACTGGGCCGCGAACGCCGCACGGTGCTGGGCAAGCATTCGGGCTCGCAGGCGGTGCGTCAGGCGTACAACACGCTGGGCGTGCTGCTGGACGACGACGCGCTCACCAGCCGCTTGCTGACCCGCATTCGCCACCACGCCATGTGCGTCAAGCAAGCGCCGACCACGGCTGATTTGCAGCAGTTTTTGCTGGAAGCCTACGAGGCTCCCGCCACCCAGCTGAACCCGGCAGCCGTCGCAGCGGCCCAGATTTTGGTTTGAAAGCAGGCATGAAATCGGAGAAACCCGCCATGTCGAACGCCACTCACACCGCCCACCCCGCAGCCGTGCCGCCCAGTGCGGCAGGCGCTGCGGTTCCCGCCCGTCGCTCGTGGTGGTCGCTGGTGCGCGAGGATGTGCAGTGCGTGTTGCAGCGCGACCCGGCAGCGCGCAATTTGCTCGAAGTCTGGACGATTTACCCCGGCGTGCAAGCGCTGGCGCTGTACCGCTTGGCCCATGCGGGCTGGCAACGCGGCTGGCGCTACGGGCCGCGCTGGTTGTCGTTCATGGCGCGCTGGCTGACCAATGTGGACATCCACCCAGCGGCACGCATTGGCGCACGCTTGTTCATCGACCACGGTGCCTGCGTCGTGATTGGCGAGACCGCCGAAATCGGCAATGACGTGACCCTGTACCACGGCGTGACGCTGGGCGGCACCACTTGGCGCGCTGGCAAGCGCCACCCCACGCTGGGCAATGAGGTGGTGGTGGGCTCGGGAGCCAAAATTTTGGGGCCGATCACCGTGGGCGACCGCGCCCGCGTGGCGGCCAATTCGGTGGTGATTGAGCCCGTGCCCGCCGGGGCCACGGTGGTCGGCATACCGGGCCGCGTGGTGGCCACGCGCCGCACCACCACCCACGGCTTTGACCTGAGCCATCACCTGATTCCTGACCCCGTCGGCAAAGCGATTGCCTGCTTGCTCGACCGCGTGGCGCAACTGGAGCGGCAACTGGCCCACGTCCAGGGCACCGCCACTGCGGGCGCAGCCGCCCACAGCGCCGCCTGTGGTGGCTGCGACGACCAGTGCGCCGAACCCACCTTTGACCGTTCTCGTTCCCTACTCACCACTTCCACCGAGGAGTAAGCATCCATGGAAAATTTCCTGCAACAACTCAAGGCACTGTCCTCGGCGGAGGACTTCCTGCAATTTTTTGGCGTGCCGTTTGACCAAAGCGTGGTCAACGTCAGCCGCTTGCACATCTTGAAGCGCTTCTTCCAGTACATCCGCCAGCAAACGGATCTGAACCCGGAAGACGAACTGAAGATGTTCACCACCTACCGCACCTTGCTCACCAAGGCGTATGGCGATTTCGTCAAGTCCACGCCCGCCAACGAGAAGGTGTTCAAGGTGTTCCAAGACGTGGATGGCCGCCAGCACGTGTCGCTGGACAGCCTCAAAGCCTCCATGCCCCAGCGCGCCGTTGCCTGAAGGAGGTTGCCATGCACATCGTCGTCTGTATCAAACAAGTGCCGGATTCGGCGCAGATCCGGGTTCACCCGGTGACCAACACCATCATGCGCCAAGGCGTTCCGGCCATCGTCAACCCGTATGACCTGTTCTCGCTGGAAGAGGCGCTGCGCCTGAAAGACAAGTTCGGTGGCCGCGTCACCGTGATTTGCATGGGCCCGCCCCAAGCCGAAGAAGCACTGCGCAAGTGCATCAGCTTTGGCGCTGATGATGCGGTGCTGGTCACGGATCGCGCTTTTGCCGGTGCCGACACGCTGGCCACCAGCTACGCGCTGGCCGCCGCCATTCGCCAAATCAACAAAGAGCAAGCGGTGGACATCGTCTTCACCGGCAAGCAGACCATTGACGGCGACACCGCCCAAGTCGGCCCCGGCATTGCCAAGCGCATGGACTTGCAGCTCTTGACCTACGTCTCGCGCATCGTCGAAACCGATTTGCTGGGCCGCTCCATCACGGTGGAGCGCCGCGCCGAAGGCGGCGTGCAAGTGCTCAAGACCGCGCTGCCGTGCCTGATCACCATGCTGGAAAACACCAACGAACTGCGCTTTGCCACCATGCCCGCCATGATCCACGCCGCCGCTTATTCGGTGCGCAAGTGGAACAAGGAGCAAGCCGGGATTGAGGACTTGGAAAAGATCGGCCTCAAAGGCTCGCCCACGGTGGTGAGCAAAGTGTTTGGCCCCACGCCCCGCAGCGAAAAGGCCGAAATGGTGGATCTGGACAACTCCAGCCTGCGCGATGTGTCGCTGAACCTGATCCAAAAAATCTTTACCAACCACCCCACGCTGGAATCTGACCTGCTGCTGAAGGAACTGTCATGAGTGCCACCCCTCCCGTCAAACGCCCGCCCGCCGGTCGCGGTCGCAATCTGGAGCTGCCGGAACATCTGAAAGCCTATAAGGGCGTGTGGGTGTTCATCGAGCATGACCGTGGTCACGTCCACAGCGTCTCGTGGGAACTGCTGGGCGAAGCCCGCAAGCTGGCCGACACCCTGGGCAGCTACGTGGGTGCCGTGCTGCTGGGCGGCCCGGACGAACACCTGGAAAAGTTCGCCGCCGAAGCCTTCACCTTTGGTGCGGACAAGGCCTTCATCATGACCGACCCGGTCTTGAAGGGCTACCGCAACGAACCCTTCACCAAGGGCATGACCGACTTGGTCAACAAGTACCAGCCAGAAATCTTCTTGCTGGGCGCGACCTCGATGGGCCGTGACTTGGCCGGTTCTGTGGCCACCACGCTGCTGACGGGCTTGACCGCGGATTGCACCGAGCTGCGCATCGACCCCGCCTCCAAGGCGCTGGCCGCCACCCGCCCCACCTTTGGCGGCTCGCTGCTTTGCACCATCATGACCTTGGCCTACCGCCCGCAGATGGCCACCATGCGCCCCCGCACCGCCGCCATGCCTGCCGCCGACGTCAGTCGCACCGGCACCATCACCCACGACACGCTGGGCATGGTCGAGACGCAAATCGTCACCAAGCTGCTGAACTTCATTGCCGACGTGGACAGCAACAAGATCAACCTGCCCTACGCCGACGTGATCGTGGCCGGTGGCAAGGGCTTGAAGAACCCCGAGAACTTCAAGCTGGTGTTCGAGCTGGCCCGGGTGCTGGGCGGTGAAGTCGGCGCGACCCGCCCCTGCGTGCAGGCCGGTTGGGTTGAAGCCGACCGCCAAGTGGGTCAAACCGGCAAGACCGTGCGCCCCAAGCTCTACATCGCCGCCGGGATCTCGGGCGCGATTCAACACCGGGTGGGCTGCGAAGCCTCGGACGTGATCGTGGCCATCAACACCGACCCGAACGCGCCGATCTTCGACTTTGCGCACCACGGCATCGTGGGCAACGCACTGCAAGTGCTGCCGGCCCTGACGCAAGCCTTTGCGCAACACCTCGCCGAGCGACGCAGCCTCAAAGCTGTCGCTTGATGTCCGCCACCACCCACTCGGGCTCATCATGAAAAAACCATCTCAATTTGATGCCATCGTCGTCGGTGCGGGCGCATCGGGCAATGCCTGTGCGTACACCCTGGCCAAAGCGGGCCTCAAGGTGCTGCAAATCGAACGCGGTGAATACCCCGGCTCCAAGAACGTGCAAGGCGCGATCCTGTACTCGGATGCCCTCGAAAAAATCATCCCCGACTTCCGGGATGACGCGCCGCTGGAACGCCACATCATCGAGCAGCGCATTTGGGTCATGGACGACAGCAGCTTTGTCGGCACCCACTACCGCAGCGAGGAATACAACAAGCCGCCGTACAACCGCTACACCATCATCCGGGCGCAGTTCGACAAGTGGTTCAGCTCCAAGGTGCGCGAAGCCGGGGCCCTGCTGATCTGCGAAACCACCGTCAACAACCTGATCCTGGACGGCAACCAAGTGGTGGGCGTGAGCTGCGACCGCGAACACGGCGACGTGTTTGCCGACGTGGTGATCTTGGCCGACGGCGTGAACTCCACCCTGGCCCGCAAGGCCGGTTTCCACGGCGAGATCAAGGCCAGCAACGTGGCTTTGGCGGTCAAGGAAATCTTGTTCATGCCCGAAGAAACCATCCGCCAACGCTTCAACGTCGGCGAAGAAAACGGTGTGGTCATCGAAACGATGGGCACCATCACCGACGGCATGATGGGCACCGGCTTTTTGTACACCAACAAAGAATCGCTCACCATCGGCATCGGCTGCATGTTGGGCGACTTCAAGGCCAACCCCAACAAGACCTCGCCCTACACCTTGCTGGAAAAGTTCAAGCAGCACCCGTCGATTGCCCCGCTGGTCGCTGGCGGCGAAATGAAAGAGTACTGCGCGCACTTGATCCCCGAAGGCGGCTTTCACGCCGTGCCCAAGGTCTACGGCAACGGCTGGATGATCGTGGGCGACTCGGGCGGCTTTGTGAACGCCGTTCACCGCGAAGGCTCCAACCTCGCCATGACCACAGGCCGCTTGGCCGCCGAAGCGGTGATCGCCGCCAAGGCCGCTGGCAAGCCCATGACCGAAGCCACGCTCAAGAGCTACAAGGTCGCGCTGGACGACAGCTTCGTCATGAAAGACCTGCACAAGTACCGCGACATGCCCGAGGTCTTCCACAAGAACAACCAGTTCTTCACCAGCTACCCCAACTTGCTGTCGGGTGCCGCCCGCAAGATGTTCACGGTGGATGGCGTGGACAAAAAGACCAAAGAGCGCGAAATCTTTTCGAGCTTCCGTCAATCCCGTTCGCTCACCGGCCTGATGGGCGACGCCTACAAACTCTGGAGGGCCTTCCGATGAGCGCTATTGTCGTGAAAGTTGAAGACAAGCTGTTTCAAAACCGCTACCGGGTTGATGCGGGCCGCCCCCACATCAAGATCAAAAAGCCCGACGTCTGCGCCAACGAGTGTCAGCAAAAGTCCTGCACCTACGTGTGCCCGGCCAGTTGCTACAACGAAGAAGGCAACGGCTCGGTCACCCTCATCACCGACGGCTGCCTGGAATGCGGTAGCTGCCGCGTGATCTGCTCCGAGTTCAGCAACGTGGATTGGGAATATCCGCGCGGCGGCCACGGCATCTTGTTCAAGTTCGGTTAAACCCCAGCGAAAGGAAGTCACCATGCCCAAGCCTTTGCGACACGTTTTCGTCTGCACCCAAAACCGCCCGCCGCAGCACCCGCGCGGCTCCTGCGCCGCCAAAGGCTCCACCGCCGTGCTGCAAGCCTTCTGGGGCGAGCTGCAAAAGCGCAACGCCTTTGACAAAGTGGCCATCACCTATTCCGGGTGCCTAGGCCCCTGCGAAATGGGCCCCAACGTGTTGGTTTACCCCGAAGGCGTGCTGTACAGCGGCGTCGGCGTGGCCGACGTGGAAGAAATCTTCACCAGCCACCTGGAAAACGGCGAGCCAGTGGAGCGCCTGAAGGCCCACCCCGCCGCTTGGTAAGCGACGAATCGTTCGCCCTTTCCAAAACAAAAGCCCGGCCTCTTGCGAGGTCGGGCTTTTGTCATCGGGCTACCACGCTTACAGCACGAAGTCCGCCGCGCTCAAGGCCGTCGGGATCGTGCCGGTGAGCTGAATCTCGTACTCCGCCGCCGTGTCGTTGTCAGTGTTGAGATAGATGATGCCGCCGCTGTAACGGACTTCACCCGCAGTCGTGCTGAAGCTGGTGACGAGGCTGAAGGCTTGATCACCCGCTGTGCTGAGATTTGCATCTATCGTCGACAGGTCGATCTTGTCCTGACCTTGCGTGAAGTCGGTGATGACATCGCGACTGCCTGCCCCGAGACCCAAGTCACTCAAGTTGCTGAACTTGAAAGTATCGTTGCCTGCACCGCCCGTCATCGTGTCGGCCCCGGCTGCGCCATCGAGCACGTTGGCGTTGATGTTGCCGGTCAGCACGTTGTTCAGGCTGTTGCCCGTCATGTTCATGGCGCTGTTGGTGTACAGCACACCGTTCTCCACGTTGGCTCCCAGCGTGTAGCCACTTAGCATGCTGTAGACGGTGTCCACGCCGCCTGTGGCGCTGCTGGAGTCGGTCTCGATCACCACATCGCCGCTCAGATTGACGTAGTAACGGTCGTTGCCAGCGCCGCCGATCATGGTGTCGGCTCCGCTCCAGCCGTCCAGCAAGTCGTTGCCAGCGCCGCCGGTCAGAACGTTGTTGGCGCTGTTACCTTTGAGCTGGTCGTCATAGTTGCTGCCGATCAGGTTTTCGATGTTCAGCAAGGTGTCACTGCCCGAACCACCCGTGGTTTGCGGTGCTGTCGTGCTGTACAGCAGCACTGTCACTGCTGCTCCTGCACTGGCGTAGCTCACCGTGTCTACACCGGCTCCGCCATCGATCGTGTTGTCTGTTGCATTGGCCGTGATGGTGTTGTCCAGTGCATTGCCTGTACCTACAGCTGCTGTACCCGTCAGGATCAGGTTTTCGACGTTGGAGCCTAACGTGTAGTTGATGCTGGAAGACACGGTGTCTACACCCCCAATCACGCTGTCGGCGTTGGTTTCGCTGACCACGTCACCCACGTTGTCTACCTCGTAGCGGTCTGAGCCGTCTCCTCCGATCATGGTGTCGGCCCCGGCTGCGCCATCGAGCACGTTGGCGTTGATGTTGCCGGTCAGCACGTTGTTCAGGCTGTTGCCCGTCATGTTCATGGCGCTGTTGGTGTACAGCACACCGTTCTCCACGTTGGCTCCCAGCGTGTAGCCACTTAGCATGCTGTAGACGGTGTCCACGCCGCCTGTGGCGCTGCTGGAGTCGGTCTCGATCACCACATCGCCGCTCAGATTGACGTAGTAACGGTCGTTGCCAGCGCCGCCGATCATGGTGTCGGCTCCGCTCCAGCCGTCCAGCAAGTCGTTGCCAGCGCCGCCGGTCAGAACGTTGTTGGCGCTGTTACCTTTGAGCTGGTCGTCATAGTTGCTGCCGATCAGGTTTTCGATGTTCAGCAAGGTGTCACTGCCCGAACCACCCGTGGTTTGCGGTGCTGTCGTGCTGTACAGCAGCACTGTCACTGCTGCGCTGGCGCTGGCGTAGGTGACGGTGTCTATACCGGCTCCGCCATCCAGCGTGTCATTGCCAAGACCGCCATCCAGTGTGTCGTTGCCTGCAGCACCTGTCAGGCTGTCAGCCCCAGCTGTGCCTGTCAAAGTGAGGTTCCCACTGCCCAGCCGTCCTTCTTTGAAGCCTATCGAGACGAAGTGCTTGGTGGCGGCCAGGGTGTCTGTGCCATAGAGTGCTTTGACGTCGCTGTAGGTCGCCAAGTAGAAGTTGGCATCAAAAGTGGCGAGGTTCAAGGTGCGGTCACCAAAGACAACAACCTCATCATTCAGCAATGAGTCTGTTCCGTCGTTGCCATTGGTTGCATCGGTGTCAACGATGGAGAGGTTGCCTGCGCCGTTGTAGGTCAGGCTGTAGCCCGTCGTTGAACCGCTGTAGGTCACAGTGTCGATGCCTGCACTGCCGTCCAGTGTGTCGTTACCAGCGCCACCGATCAGTCCGTTGGCAGCGCTGTTGCCCGCGATCCAGTTGTCCAACGCATTGCCGGTGCCATTGATCGCAGTGCTGCCTGTCAGGGTCAGTTCATCAATGCCTGCGCCCAGTGCATAGCTGAAGTCGGCTTGCACGGTGTCGATGCCTTGGCCAGCACTTTCGACCACGGTGTCACTGCTGTCCACCACGTAGGTGTCATCACCTGCGCCGCCTTCCAAGGTGTCTGCACCCGCATCGCCAATCAAGGTGTCGTTGCCTTGCATGCCCCGCAGGGAGTCATTGCCAGCTCCGCCGTTGATGCTGTTGTCCGATTCATTACCGCGCACGGTGTCGGCAAAGGCGCTGCCGGTCAGGTTTTCGATGATGGTGTTGGGATTGATGAAGAACTGACCATCAGCCAAGATACTTGCAGCCTTGGCTGCCCCAACCCAACTCCAAGCCCCATCACGCATGTCCACCGTTGCCCCTGCTGCGGCATTGGTCAGCGAGATGGTGTCTGTCCCGGAACCATCCCATATGAAATGGGTGTCGGGATTGCTGGCCGAATAGACAGCCACTGGTGCGTAGGTGTCATTGGTGGCTCGGGCTGATGCGTTGACACCGAACAGGTCTTGAACGCTAGCCAAGTCAAATGGGCGTACATGAGTCCAATCCCTATGAGCGTTGGTATAGCTCATGACACTGTTCTCCAGATTATCTTCTGCAACCGGCAGGAACGGACCTTCTTGCCCACCCACCGTGGAACCGTTGTAATCCCCAGGATGTTTTAATCCAAGATAATGCCCAATTTCATGCATGGCAAGGCTTTGATCGCTGGCACTATTCGGATTGATTTTCAAGGTTGGACTCGATGAGTCCGGGTAATTGGAGGAGCCTCCACTGACGGTGGTTGTCTTGTCGATGAGGTATGCGCCGACGGTATCTGCTGCGACCAGCTCGAACTTTAGAGCGTGTTATGAACTCGCTCCGGGTGGTCAGAGCAGCGTGAGATCCTCACTC
>CALMOI010000141.1 GCA_937871735.1 uncultured Comamonadaceae bacterium | reverse complement strand
TTTAGGCGGCTGCTCGAACAGCCGGAAGGCATCGGTAAGCCCGAGGTCAATCAAACCTTGCAGGTGTTGGCGCTCTTCAACCGTGCAGTGAATGCTGCCGGCCATACCCACCGGATCCCACACATCCAAGTCGTCAAAGGTGATGTTGTAGTCGCCCAGCAGCACCAAGCGCGGGTGCTGCGCCAGTTCGCCCGCCACCCAAGCGCGCAACGCTTGCAGCCAGCGCATTTTGTAGACGAATTTGTCCGAGTCTGGGGCTTGGCCGTTCGGGAAATAAGCCCCAATCACCCGCACGCCGTCGATCTCGGCGCTGATGACGCGCGCCATGTCGTCGGCAAAGCCGGGAATGTTGTTGACCACCGCCGTGGCCGGGCTGCGGCTGATCAGGGCCACGCCGTTGTAGGTCTTTTGGCCGAACCACTGTGCGTGGTAGCCCGCTTCGCTGAAAGCCAGGGCGGGGAACTTGTCGTCGGTGAGCTTGAGTTCTTGCAGCGCCAGCACATCGATGGGACTGCCCGCCGCTTGCTGGGCGGCCAGCCAGTCCAGCACTTGGGGCAGGCGCACGCCCAGCGAGTTGACATTCCAGGTGGCAATTCGCATCGGGTTCGGCATCGGACTGGGCCTCAGATGTGCATGGCCGCGAAGCCGCCAACCACCACGCCCACGCCGCCCATGACGAACATGCCGTATTCCAGCCATTTTTTCTTGCTCAGCAAGGCGATGGCGGCCAAGGCGATGGACACTTGCAGCGCCGTGGTGGCTTGCGCCCAGCGGTGATGTTCGTGCATTTGCTGGTCGGACTTTTCATCCCAAGTCTTGGACTCGGTTTCGAGCTTTTCAGCTTCTTTTTTGATGTCCACTTTTTCCAGCTTGTAGCGCTTGATTTCGCCTTCGTAGAACTCTTTGCGGCCTGTCGGGGCCAGCTCCAAGGCCAGCTCACTTAGGTTTTGCTTGCTGCTTTTGGATTGGTAGTAGTTCCACTGGTTGGAGGCTTCGGTCTTTTTGATGGCTGCGTTGTTCTTGTACAGGCTGGCGTTGGCCTGGGTTGCACCGCCCATGTAGCCAAACAGCGCCCCGACGGTGGAGATGATGGCGGTGAACATGGCGATCTGGTTGACCATGTTCTTGTCGCCGTCATCACCGTGGTGATCGCCGCCGTGATGGCCTTTTTGGGCGTGTTCCAGTTCGTGGTCGTGCGGGCCGTGGACGTGAAAACCGTGTCCTGACATGTCAATTTCCTTGGGTCGGTGCAAGCGCTGCGGGGCTGCGTTGGTAGGTGACAAAACTGTAGGCGAGGCCGTTGGCGGCGGTGTGACGCTCGCGGCTGACCTCTTGCCATTCGGGGCCAAATTGTGGCGCAAAGGCATCACCCACATAGTCGGCCTCTATTTCAGTGACCATGGCGCGGGCTGCCTGCGGCTGGGCTAAGGCGTAGATCTCGGCTCCGCCGATCACCCAGGCCGTGCTGCCCGGCGGGCAGTGCGCGATGGCTTCGGGAATAGACGCAGCACGCAGTGCACCTTCGGCTTGCCAGTCGGCTTGCCGGGTCACCACGATGTTGATGCGCCCGGGTAGCGGGCGGAACTTGGGCGGCAGCGAATCCCAGGTCTTGCGCCCCATGATGACCGGGCAGCCCAGCGTGGTGCGTTTGAAGTGGGCCATGTCCTCGGGCAAATGCCAAGGCAGGGCGTTGTTCAGGCCGATCACGCCATTGGCGGCGCGGGCAAAGATCAGATTCAAACTCATGCGCAGACCGCCATCAAACGGCGACAGGGGCTTTGATGGCCGGGTGGTGCTGGTAGTCGAGGAACTCGAAGTCCTCGAACTGGTAGTCGAAGATCGAATCCGGGCGGCGCTTGATGTTCAGCGTCGGGTAGGCGTAGGGCTGGCGGCTCAGTTGCAGCGCCACCTGCTCGGTGTGGTTGCTGTAGATGTGGCAGTCGCCGCCCGTCCAGATGAAGTCACCCACGTCCAAGTCGCACTGCTGCGCCACCATGTGGGTCAGCAGTGCGTAGCTGGCGATGTTGAAGGGCACGCCCAAAAAGATGTCGGCGCTGCGCTGGT
>CALMOI010000140.1 GCA_937871735.1 uncultured Comamonadaceae bacterium | reverse complement strand
GCATCGCCATAGCGTCGATCACCCAGCCGCGCAGGGGCAGCAGGGCGATCAGCAGCACGATCAGGTAGACGCGACGCATGACCCGAATGATAGTCCCGCAGAGGATGACGCCCTGCACGCCCGAGCCGCTTGTGCCATGCTAGGGCGCATGACAACAGAACTGCGCCTTTCCATCCTCGATCAATCGGCGGCCCTGGCAGGTCGCCCGCAAAGCGAGTCCATCCCCGAAACCCTGGCGCTGGCCGAACTGGCGGAGACGCTGGGCTACCACCGCTTTTGGGTGAGCGAACACCACAGCCATCCGACCATTGTCGGCAGCGCCCCCGAGGTGCTGCTGGCCGCCATCGCGGCGCGTACCCAGCGTATCCGCATCGGCAGCGCCGGGGTGATGCTGCCGCACTTTGCGGCGCTGAAGGTGGCCGAGCAGTTTCGGGTGCTGGATGCGCTGGCCCCGGGTCGGGTGGATTTAGGCGTGGGCCGGGCTCCGGGCAGCGACATGCGTACCGCGCAGTTGCTCAACCCGGATCTGCGCGCTTCTGAGCGCTTTCCGCAACAAGTGCAGGAGCTGCAAGCCTGGGTGCAGGGGCGGGATTTGCCCGGCGGGCATCCGGGCCACGGGATTTACGCTTATCCGCAAGGGCCGACCGCGCCCACGGTCTGGATGCTGGGCAGCTCGGATTACGGCGCGCGGCTGGCGGCGCATTTGGGGCTGCCGTATGCCTTCGCCTACTTCATCACCGATGGGCAGGGCGTGGAGCAGGCGCTGGATGTGTACCGCGACACGTATCGACCCAGCGCCGCCCATCCCAAGCCGCAGGCGGCGATTTGCGTGTGGGCGCTGGCCGCCGACACCCGCGCCGAGGCCCAACATTTAGCCCTGAGCCGCGAACGCTGGCGCATGGATCGCAATCTGGGGCAAATCGGGCCGTTGCTGCCGCCGGATGAGGCTTTGCGCGCATGGTCAGCCGCAGAGTCCGCCCAACTGGCGCAGATGCGCGAGCGGGCCTTGGTCGGTAGCGCCCCCGAAGTGGCCGCGCAACTGCGTGCATTGGCCCAGCGGTTGGAGGTGGATGATGTGGCAGTGATCACTTGGGCGCATGATCCACAAGTGCGGCGGCGTTCTTATCAATTGCTGGCCCATGAGTTGGGGCTGGTGTGACGTGAGTCGGCACTACTGAAAGTTACAAACTTCACGCGCTCTGCGGCGCGGCCTCCAACCCGGCTGCGGCACACTGAACTGACCTTAACCTGCTGAAAGGCTACTTTTATGATCCAAACTTCAACGCGCTGGTGCGCAGCGGTGGCCTTGTTGGCTGCCAGCATGGCAAGTGCCCAAGCCGCCGATGCGTATGTCAGCGCCACCGTGAGCGGCGTGATGGCTCCAGGGGTGTATGGCCGCATCAACATTGGCAATGCTGCGCCACCGCCTGTGATTTATTCGACCCCCGTGGTGGTCACGCAGCCCGCCTATCCGGTGCAACGCGCTCCTATTTACCTCTACGTGCCACCGGGTCATGCCAGAGATTGGGGCAGACACTGCCGCCATTACAACGCTTGCAACCAGCCGGTGTACTTCGTCAATGTGGACAACCGGGGTCGCTACATTCGTCAAGAAGAGCGCCGGGAAGAACGCAGAGAAGACCGCCGTGATTACCGCCAAGAGCGCCATGAAGATCGTCGTGATGCCCGCCAAGAGCGCCGCGAAGAGTGGCGTGATGAACGTGGTCATGGTGGTGGTCACGGTCGTTAAAGCCCATTTCATCCACACCCACCGAAAGAACTTGTGGTCAGATTGACATTCTCGGTTGAACTTGACTATGACATCAGCGCCCCCGGCTGCGATTTCATTTTCAACATCCACGCGGCGCAAACCTTGCACCAAACCGTGTTGCACGAGGCTTTAGAGCTGAGTCAGCCTTTGTTTCAACAGCGCTACACCGATCCTGTCAGCCACACGCGCTACCTGCGTTTGCACGCTGACACGACCGGGCCACTGACCGTGCGTTATGCCGCCACGGTTGATTTGAACCACTACATTGCCAACCCGGCGCAAGTTGCAGAAGTACCGGTCGCGCAATTGCCGGGTTCGGTGCTGCCTTACCTCTACCCCAGCCGCTATTGCCCCTCGGATCGACTGTACCGGCTGGCAACCCGTGAGTTTGGGAGTTTGTGGCAAGGCTACAGCCGGGTGCAAGCGATTCGGGACTGGGTGCTTCAGCACGTCAAGTTCTCTGCCAACACCTCAGACCACAACACCACAGCGGTCGATACGCTGGTGGAAGGTGTGGGCGTGTGCCGCGACTTTGCGCACTTGATGATTGCGCTGTGCCGCGCCATCAACATTCCGGCGCGCTTTGCCACTGGCATTGACTACGGCGCTGACCCCATACTGGGCCCACCAGATTTCCACGCCTACGTCGAGGTCTACCTCAGTGGCCGCTGGTACATTTTTGACCCCTCAGGCACCGCCATTCCGATGGGGCTGGTGCGTTTTGCCACTGGGCGCGATGCGGCAGATTCAGCCTTTGCCACCATTTTTGGCAGCGTAGTGGGGGCCGCACCCATCATCCACATGGAAGCCGTGCCCAACAACCAAGGCGCGCTGGTGGTGCCACAGCACACGTCGCAAGCGCTGTCGACTGATGGGCAGTTGTTGCCGTTACCAATCAACACCGTGGCCCGCGTTTGAGCTCACTTGCCTGATGGCGGCCCCATCTTGTTCAGGAACAGGCGCAGGAAAAAGCCCATCATGATCAGCATGAGGCCGATGCTGATGATGCTCATCAGGCCATAGTCGGTAGAAAACAAATCGACGAGCAGCTTCATGATGGCAATCCTTGTGACTGATGAAGCCCCGCACCGTGCGGGACTTCTTGTCAGGGACTGTCATTCATGGGGTGCGCTGGGCGCGTGATCTGGATCAATTGAGGCCGGGCGCAGCGGCAGTTGTTGATCTAGCTCAGCAAATCAGGGGCAATGGCTTGCAGTCAGCGCTTGAGGTACAGCTCGTCTGACCAAGTGGCCAGCCAATGCGGCTTGAAGGCGACGAAGATGGCGGCCATCATGCCGGTCATGAAACCATCGCCCCAGGCCATCAGCCAGCGCGCCACCATCGACAGCCCGCCGCCCACGTTGGGCAGTTCATGTCCCGCCCATTGCGACAAACTGCTGGCCGCTAGCGTACACAGCGCCGTGCCCACAAAGCCACGCCCCAAGATGAACACGAACGGATGTTCGCCCAACTTGCGGCGCAGCAGCGCGCCCCAGCCCAGCAGCAACGTGGCCGGTGCCACGCCTTGCCACAGCGCCTGAGCGATCAGCGCATCCCAATCTGCCGGGGCCAGCAAACCGCCCAACAGCGCCACTACCACCAGCACCGGCACGGCCAACGGCCAGCCCAGCACCAGCGTCACCGCGCAAGCGCCTGACAGTTGCAATTGCAGCGGCATGGTGTGCAAACGCGGAAGCGCCCACAACCAAGGCAGCAGCACCAACACTGCCAGCAAGGGC
>CALMOI010000139.1 GCA_937871735.1 uncultured Comamonadaceae bacterium | reverse complement strand
TCAGATCGACATCGGTCCAGCCGGTGAAGCGGTTTTCGAGGTTCCAGGTGGATTCGCCGTGGCGGATGAGAACGAGTTTGTACATGGTGATGAATGTGAAAAAACGCAGAGAGAACGCAAGACAACCCGGCATTTTAGAATCGAGCTTGTTTAACCAGCCGCTCACGAAAGGTGCGAAGTGAAGTTTTTGATTGATAACTGGATGTTGATTGCCATAGCCCTAGGTTCTGGCGGCATGTTGTTGTGGCCGGTGATCGCGGGCAGCGCGGGGCAGGGCACGCTCGGGGCCAACGCCGCCGTGCTGCTGATGAACCGCGAAAAAGCCGTGGTGGTGGATGTGTGCGAGGCCGCAGAGTTCGCCGCCGAACACATCAGCGGGGCCAAGAGCGCACCGTTGGGCGAGCTGGAGCAAAAGCTGCCCACGCTGGTCAAGAACAAGGCGCTGCCGGTGATTTTGGTTTGCGCATCGGGTGCGCGTTCCAAGCGCGCACTGGCCGTGGCGCAAAAACTGGGCTACACACAAGCTCATTCGCTGACTGGCGGACTGGCCGCTTGGAAAGAGGCTAACCTGCCCACAGATAAAGCCTAACCCCACTTTCACCAAAGAGAGCCCCTATGTCAGCCGTCAAGATGTACACCACCGCTGTTTGCCCTTACTGCGTGCGTGCCAAGCAAATTCTCAAAGCCAAGGGCGTGACCGAGATTGAAGAAATCCGCGTCGACCTGGATCCCGAGCAGCGCATCAGCATGATGAACTTGACGGGTCGCCGCACCGTGCCGCAAATTTTCATTGGCGACACCCACGTCGGCGGTTGTGATGATTTGGTCGCCCTCGACGGCCAAGGCGGCTTGGTGCCGCTGTTGCAGGCGGCCTGATTTGCACCTGACATAATGCAGCCGTTCCGAAAAGCAACCCGCTTCGGTCACACCGGGGCGGGTTTCTTTTTGGTCGATGCAGACCTACTTCAACCTTTGAGAAATTGCCATGGCCGACCTCGATCCCGTGTTCCAGATCCAACGCATCTACTTGAAAGAAGCCTCGCTGGAGCAACCCAACTCCCCCGCCATCTTGCTGGAGCAAGAGCAAACCACGGTGGACATTCAGCTGAGCGTTGAAGCCACCCCTGTCGCTGACGGCGTGTACGAAGTGTGCGTGACTGCCACCGTCCACACCAAAATCAAAGACCGCACCGTGTTCTTGGTTGAAGGCAAGCAAGCCGGTATCTTTGAAGTGCGCAACGTGCCCGAAGACCAAATGGGCCCGATCATGGGCATCGCTTGCCCGCAAATCATTTACCCCTACCTGCGCGGCAACGTCGCTGATTTGGTGACTCGCGCTGGCTTCCCGCCCGTGCATCTGACCGAAATCAACTTCCAAGGCATGTACGAACAGCAAATGGCTGCCGCTGCTGCTGCGCCTGCCGTCACCCAGTAAACCGGCTGCTTTGCCGCTCGCCACTGTTCACCCATGACGATGAAAATCACCGTGATTGGCGCTGGGGCTTGGGGCACGGCGCTGGCCATCAGCGCCAGCCACCACGGCCACGCGGTGCAACTGTGGGCGCGTGATGCGGCCCAAGCTTGCACCATGCAGGCCGACCGAGAAAACGCCCGCTACCTGCGTGGCGTGCCGCTGCCGCCCACGCTGTGCGTGCGTGCCGTGGCCTCGACCGAGCTGGCCGCTGCTTTGCACCAAGACATGCCAGATTTGGTCGTGGTTGGCACGCCGATGGCCGGTTTGCGCGAAACGCTCACCGCCTTGCGCGATGTCACCGCCCCCGTGGCTTGGCTGTGCAAAGGCTTTGAAGCGCCCCAAGCTGCCGCTTCGGGTGCTGCTTCCCCCTTGGGCCTGTTGGGCCATGAAATTCAAATACAAG
>CALMOI010000138.1 GCA_937871735.1 uncultured Comamonadaceae bacterium | reverse complement strand
CAAAAGCCGTCCTAGAAGCTACGGGCTTCTCTTTGCTGATCGGAGCCAGTTCAGAAGCCGGTACATATGTGGAAAAATCTCGCCTGAGTGATGTACAAGACTTTCGGGCATGTCATTAATTTACTCGGATGGATGAGTTTATGAGGTACTGCTTCATTAGTATTATTTTATCAATTGCGCTTGCGAATGCTTCGATCGCCAAGGCGAGCGATAAATCGCTTCGCATTGTGGCCTCCGACACCATCGCCGTTTCACCTCGCGATCAGTCCAAAACCATGCTACGAAAAGCCGAGGTGCTGCGCGTCATCAACAGGCATGGCAACATTGTCCGCATTCAACGGGTCGACAACCCACCAGATTGGGAAACCAACAGTGAATCAGAGATTCGTCGATCAAAGGAACCATTTGATACGCCGATAAAATCACTTATTCCTTTACGCAGCTTTCAGAGGGTAAAGGCGTGGGACATATCTGCGAGAAAGCAATACACAGCTTGCGATGGGAGCTGCGACTACGGAGTCTCGTATTTCTTTCATGCGGATGGATCGTTCGATGCCACAGTAGGCTCGAACGAATCAGAGCATTCATTTAAAGGCCACCTGTACGCCCACAACGACATCTATTGGGCACGAGCAAATAAGAAATTGAGAGCTTCGCGCTACAACATATTTTTCACTCAGAGCACGCGTGAAACCTGCGACTACATAAGTTGCATGGAGCAATAAGCTCCCAGTTCCCCCTTCACACACTCAACCCATGCTTGCGGATCTTGTCGTGCAGCGTGCTTTTGGCGACTTTCAGGGCTTCGGCGGCTTTGCTCAGGCTGCCGTTGCAGCGTTGCAAGGCATCGGCGATCAGGGCGCGTTCAAAGCCGTCTACCGCCTCTACCAGCGAGGTGCTGCCCGCAAAGTGCGCGTTACCCAAGCTCAGCGGCAGGCCCAGCACCAAGCAGTCGGCGGCGTTGCGCAGTTCGCGCACGTTGCCGGGCCAGTTGTGCGCCATGCACTGGCGCAGCACGGCGGGCGGCACATCGGGCACCGCCTTGTGGTAGCGGCTGGCGGCCAGCAGCACAAAGTGCTGTAGCAGCAGCGGGATGTCTTCCAGGCGCTCGCGCAGCGCGGGCAGCTCCAGCCGCACCACGTTCAGCCGGTAGTACAGGTCGGCGCGGAACTGGCGCTGATCCGACAGCGCCCGCAAATCTTCTTTGGTCGCCGCCACCACGCGGCAGTTCACCGGCTGCTGCTGGTTCGAGCCCAGGCGCTCCAGCGTGCGCTCTTGCAGCACGCGCAGCAGCTTGATCTGCATCGCCAGCGGCATGGTTTCCAGTTCGTCCAGAAACAAGGTGCCGCCGCTGGCGTATTCGATCTTGCCGATGCGGCGTTTTTGCGCGCCAGTAAAGGCTCCGGCTTCATGGCCGAACAGCTCGCTATCAAGCAAGTTGTCGGGCATGCCGCCGCAGTTCAACGCCACAAAATTCGCCCCCTTACGCGACGACAAATCGTGCAGGCAGCGCGCCACCACCTCTTTGCCGGTGCCGGTTTCGCCTTGAATCAGCACGTCCACCGCCACGTCGGCGACTTCGGCGATGGTGCGGCGCAGCTGCTCCATTTTGGGCGAGTGGCCGATCAGCATGTCGGCGGCGCTGGCGTGGCGCGCTTGCAGTTGCTGGCGCAGCAGATGCACCTCTTGCATCAGCGCGCATTTGTCGAGGGCACGGTGAACCACTTCCACCAAATGCTCTGCCGCAAACGGTTTTTGGATGAAGTCGTAGGCTCCGGCGCGCATGGCTTCCACGGCCAGCGTGACATCGCCGTGGCCGGTGATGAGGATCACGGGCGAGCCGGGGCAGTGCTCGCCAGCCCAGCGCAAAAAGGCCATGCCGTCCATGCCGGGCAGGCGCACATCGCTCACCACCACGCCCTGAAAACCGGCGCGCACCAAGGTTTGGGCGGCTTCGGCGTTATCGGTGGTCAGCACGGTCATGTCGGCCAAGGCCAGCGCTTGCTGGCAACCCAAGCGCATGTGGGGATCGTCTTCGATCAGCAGAACTTGCAAATTCACAGGCTGTCCTTGTTCAGGTCGGCGGGCGGCTGGGGCAGGCTCAGGGTGAAGACTGCGCCGCCTTCGGGTCGGTTGCCGGCGCTGAGCGTGCCACCGGCTTCGCGCACGATGTCCAGCGAAATCGCCAGCCCCAGCCCCAAGCCACCGCCCAAGGTTTTGGTAGAAAAGAACGGCTCAAACAGGCGCTGCAAGGCTTCGGCGCTCATGCCTTGGCCGCTGTCGCTCACGCGCAGCACGGCGCAATCGCCTTCGACCACGGCGTGCAGGCGCAACGTCCGTGGGTTGGCGTTGCTCATGGCATCAATCGCGTTGGCGACCAAATTGGTCAGCACCTGCTGCAAGCGGTTGGCGTCGCACCACGCGATCACGGTGTCGGATGGGCAGTCCACCCGCACGTCCACGCGCTCGCTGCGCAGCTTTTGCTGGAACAAAAACAGCACGGCTTTGATGGCTTGCGCCATGTCCACGGCTTCTTTGCGCGGCGGCGCTTTGCGGCCAAAGCTCTTGAGCGACTGGATGATGTCGGCCATCTGCGCCACCACCGTGCAGATGATGTCCAGGTTGCTGCGCACTTGGTCGCTGTTGCCGCGCTCCATGAATTTGATGGCGTTGTCTGACAGCGTGCGAATCGCACCCAGCGGCTGCGTCAGTTCGTGCGTGACTTCGGTGGCCATTTGGCCTAATGCGGCCATCTTGCCTGCGTGAACCAGTTCGTCTTGGGCGGCGCGCAGCGTGACTTCGGCGCGCTCGCGTTCGCGCACTTCAGCGTGTAGCAGTTGGTTGGCGGCCACCAAATCAGCGGTGCGGTCCGCGACTTTGCGTTCAAGCTGGGCGTAGGCCATTTCCAGCAGATGCTGCGCATCACGGCGCTGGCGGGCAGCGCGGCGGCGCTGGGCGGTGTAGAGCGTGAGCAGCCACAAAAAGCCCGCCAACAACGCACCAATCAGCGCATGCCCCAGCGCTTGCGCATGCACCGGGCGCAATTCAGAAAACACCACCAAGTCCCAATCGTTGTCGGGCATGGGGCGGCTGTTGGCTAAAAAAGGCTTGGAGTCAATGTTGCCGCGCCCGTCTTTCACGGGCACGTCCAGCAGCATGCTGGTGCGCCCCACCCCGCTCACGGCCTTGGGCAATTGCACCGGAAAGGGCCGCAGCACTTGGCCTTCAAATTGGCGCGTGGTGCTGAATTCGGCTTCGATCTCGGGCAGCAAGGGGCGCAAGCTGGTGTAGCGCCATTGGGGCACGGAGCTGAGAAAGACGATGCCATTGCCATCGGCAATCAACGCGGGCGCA
>CALMOI010000137.1 GCA_937871735.1 uncultured Comamonadaceae bacterium | reverse complement strand
TGAGACTGAGCCGGGTGCAGGCAGGACTGCGTGCCAATCTTTGCAGCCATGATAGGCAGCGTAGTAAGCGCGGCTGACAGCTGCACGCCAGTGGGCTTCGGTAGTGCTTGAGGCCAGTTCTTGTGCCAGAGTCAGCAGTTCTTCTTTTGCTGTACTCATGCTGCCAAACGTTCCTCAAGCGCGGTGCCCAAAAAACCGATGTGCAGACCTGCCTTGTACAGATTCTTGTCCACCAATGCTTCAGCCAAGCTCCAGTTCATGCGGGCGGCCTCTTGTGCGGAGATGTCTACCCGGTATTCCATGCTGATGGAGGGGCCGCCTTCATCGGCGGTCAGAATGGAAATGTCCAAGCTCCCGCCTTGCCAAAGCAAGCGATTGGCGCGCAACAGCGCTCCCGCTTCGTCCAGTACGAGTGCAATGTCAGAGTCAGACAGTTGCAATTGGTCTTGCGCCGCGACAGCTTGGCGTGCCAACTCCAAAGTGGATGTCATTTGAAGAACCTCCCTGCGCTGGATCGAGTTTTCAACCGCTTCAACGATTTTTTGGAAGGCACCGCAGCTTGTCACTGCACTTGCCAAATCCATCAATGTATAGGCCAGTCTGTTGGCGAGTACCACCTCAGTCAATCCAAGAGCGCGACTGGCAAAGCCATGATTGACGTAAGTGTGCAGGCGTTCCATGCAAGATTCATGGATGGCACCATTGCGCTCTGCATTCACAAACCATGACTCGGCATCCTCAAAATTTCCAATGGAGCTGCTGAGAATCGCCCTCAATAAAGATGCCTCTACGACATTTGTTGCTTGAAAGGCTTGGAGCTTCCGTTCCAAACTTAGATAGCGAAATTTGCTGTGCGAATCCCAATGTGTGACGCTATCTTGAAATTGATGCACCTCATCCCTGAGGGCTTGTGCCAATTCGAGCGGCTGTGGGGATGTCATGTGTGTAACTTCTCAATGGGAGCGAAGGGCGAAGCGTTCGTCCAGTCTAGCCTTTGGGGCGGAAATTCACCAGCGCGGTGTGAATCGATGCAGGCTAACCAGGTTTTTAGACATCAACCGTGCGTAACCGGTTGGCGGAAGCGGTGAGATTCGAACTCACGGACCCTTGCGAGTCGACGGTTTTCAAGACCGTTGCAATCGACCACTCTGCCACGCTTCCTAAGGTCTGTCCTGGCGCGTTGCGCGCAGGATGGGCGTGATTCTAACCTCAGCTTCAGGCGGTGAGCAGCAGACCCTTTTGTTCGATGAAGCGCACCACGTCAGCCACGCCGCTCAGGGTTTTGAGGTTGGTCATGACGTAGGGGCGTGCGCCGCGCATGCGCTGGGTGTCGGCTTCCATCACATCCAAGTTTGCGCCGACGTGCGGGGCCAAGTCGGTTTTGTTGATGATGAACAAATCGCTCTTGGTGATGCCGGGGCCGCCCTTGCGCGGGATTTTTTCGCCCGCCGCCACGTCGATGACGTAGATCGTCAGGTCGCTCAGCTCGGGGCTGAAGGTGGCGGCCAGGTTGTCGCCGCCGCTTTCGACGAACACGATGTCAGCGTTGGGGAACTGCTCCAACATGCGGTCAATGGCTTCGAGGTTGATCGATGCGTCTTCGCGGATGGCGGTGTGCGGGCAGCCGCCGGTTTCCACGCCCATGATGCGCTCAGCGGGCAGCGCGCCGCTCACGGTGAGCAGGCGCTGGTCTTCTTTGGTGTAAATGTCGTTGGTGATGGCGATCAGGTCATAGCGCTCGCGCATGGCTTTGCAGAGCATTTCCAGCAGCGTGGTCTTGCCGGAGCCGACCGGCCCGCCGATGCCCACGCGCAGGGGAGGCAGGTTTTTGGTGCGGTTGTGGATGTGGTGCAGTGCGGACATGGTGTGAGTTTTCAGGAACGAAACAGACGGGAATACTGGGTTTCATGCTGCGCTGACAAGATGGCCAGCATCGGGGCATAGGCTTGGCGTTCGGCGTCGGGCAGTTGCACCGCTTCGGTAGCGGCTGCGGGAATGTCAGCGGTCAAGCGCGCCAAGATGCGCTGCCCGGCGCTTTGGCCCAGCGGCACGGCTTTGAGCGCGGCTTGCACCATGTTCTCGGCCCAGCCAAAGGCGAAGGTCAGCACGATATCTTGCACGCTGGCTTGCGTGCCCGACGCGGCCAGCGCAAACGCCAGCGGGTAGGTGAGCGAGGCTTCGGTGCGGCCCGCGCCGGTCTGCGCCCACGGCTGGGCCAGCGTGGCGACGCGCTCAGGTTGCACCGTCTTGAGCCACTCGACAAAAGAGCGGCCCATTTGTTCGGTTTGCAGCCGCAGCTCGCTGGTTTCGCGGGTGTGCAACACCCAGTCGTTGAGCTGGCGGATGCGGGTCAGGTCTGCGGCGCGCCACGCGGGTACGGCTTGCGCCAGCACGGGCAAGTCTGAACGCGCCAAGCTCAGGTGGAGTTGGTCGAGCAGCCATTCAGCCGCAGCGGCTTCGTTGCGCACCCCGGCGTTTTCGATGGCCGACTCCAGCCCTTCGGAATACGAAAACCCGCCCACCGGCAGCGCGGGCGAGGCCAGCCACATCAGTTGCAGCAAGCTGGCCGCCGACAGCGGCGCGGCGGCGCTCAATGGTGATGCCCGCAACCGGGGCCGTGGACGTGCGGCTTGGCGGCCACCACCGGGATCATGCTGAGCGGCTTGGGCGGCGCAGCGGCGTATTGGGTGGCAGCCACAGGCGCAGCGGCGTGCTCATGGTGCTCGTGACCATCATGGCTGTGACCGTGGTGATGCCCGCCGTGACTGCCGTGCTGGCCGTGGTCGCCATAAGCGCCTGCTTCGGGTTCAAAACCGGCCTGGGTTTCGTTGACGATCAAGTGCATGGCGCGCAGCATGTCGGCCAGCACGTGGTCGGGTTCGATCTTCAGGTGATCGGCTTGCAGCTCGATGGGCACATGGCGATTGCCCAAGTGATAAGCGGCGCGGGTCAAATCAAACGGCGTGCCGTGTGTGGAGCACGGGGTGATGACCAGCACCGGCTGCGGCGCGGCCAGCACGCGCACCAGCGAGCCATCTTCGGCCACCAGCACATCGCCGCCGCGCACCACGGTGCCACGCGGCAAAAAGATGCCCAGTTCACGCCCCGCTGAATCGGTGGCGGCGAAGCGGCTTTTTTGGCGCACATCCCAATCGAGTTCGACGCTGGTGGCGCGCTTGAGCAGCACAGAGGCCAAGCCCCGGCCTTGGGGAATCAGTTTGGAGGTTTGGAGCATCAGGAGGGTTGCTAAGCGTTAGAAGTGAATCGCGGTGGCTGCGTTAACGCACGGATGGGCGGGCCGAGGCCTGTGCGTCTGCCGCATCCAGCCTGTCCAGCACCGCCAGTGCTTTTTGCACATCTCCGGTGGCGGCGATGGCGCGGAAGTGGTTTTCAGTGTCCCAAGCCGACAGCGCATGGGCACTGAGCTGCTCGACCAGTTTGTTCATGCTCAAGCCCCGGCTTTGTGCCAGTGCTTTCAGCCGTTGTGCCGTGTCGTCGGGCAGTCGTATGGTCAATGTGCTCATGTCCATTCCTCCAAGCATTGAGCGGGTGTCAGCACCCGCAGGTTTCCTAATCGTAAATCGCCACCACGCAGATCGCGCAAGTTGTGGGTCACGATGGCTTGCGCGCCACCGGCAAGTGCCAACTCGATCAAATGGTTGTCGCCTTCATCGGGCAAGTTGGGTCGCCAGCCGTAGTACACCGTCACCCAGCGCCCCTGCCGGGCCAACGCCGCCAGCACTTGCTGGCGCTCGTCGCCGGTTGTGGCATCGCCCCACACGGGGCGGCTCAGCAAGTCTTGGTATTCCATCCAAAGGGCATTGCCAAACAAGGGCTGCAAATGACCCCCAAAAATCATCCGCAACACGGCACGGGATGCGCCACCTGCGGAGCGCAAGCCTGCAACGAACACATTGGTGTCCAGCACAATTGAGATCATTTTGACAGCATAGGTGCTGTCATTAACTTTCACAAGCGCAAGACGACCAATGGCTCAGAACAAAAAGTACCGCTGCGTCATCGGCAAGCTGGTGGCGGGTTCGCAGGTCAGCAGCAGGCCGTCGGCGCGGACGTTGTAGGTCTGCGCGTCCACTTCCATCTTGGGGGCGTAGTCGTTGTGGATCATGTGGCGCTTGCCCACGCCTCGGATGTTCTTGACGGCAGCCAGCGGCTTGGCCAGACCAAAGCGTTCCTTGATGCCTGCGGCCAGCCCGGCTTGCGAGACAAAGGTCAGCGAACCGCGCGTCAACGCGCCGCCATACGCGCCGAACATGGGCCGGTAATGCACCGGCTGCGGCGTGGGGATGCTGGCGTTGGGGTCACCCATCGCGGCCATCGCGATGAAGCCGCCTTTCAGGATGACGGCTGGTTTCACACCAAAAAAGGCGGGCTTCCAGATCACCAAGTCGCCCCATTTGCCGACCTCGATGCTGCCGACTTCGTGGCTGATGCCGTGGGCAATCGCCGGGTTGATGGTCAGCTTGGCCAGATAGCGTTTGACGCGGGCGTTGTCGTGGCGGTCGCTGTCGCCGGGCAGCTTGCCGCGCTGCTGCTTCATTTTGTGCGCGGTCTGCCAGCAGCGGATGATGACTTCGCCCACGCGGCCCATCGCTTGGCTGTCGGAGCTGAACATGCTGATCGCGCCCAGGTCGTGCAGGATGTCCTCGGCGGCAATGGTTTCTTTGCGGATGCGGCTTTCGGCAAAGGCCAAGTCTTCGGCGATGGCGGGGTCGAGGTGGTGGCAGACCATCAACATATCGACGTGCTCGTCCAGCGTGTTGATGGTGTAGGGCCGGGTCGGGTTGGTGGAGCTGGGCAGCACGTTGGACTCGCCCACCACTTTCAGAATGTCCGGCGCGTGGCCGCCACCCGCGCCTTCGGTGTGGAAGGTGTGGATGGTGCGGCCCTTGAAGGCGGCGGCGGTGGTTTCGACAAAGCCGGATTCGTTGAGGGT
>CALMOI010000136.1 GCA_937871735.1 uncultured Comamonadaceae bacterium | reverse complement strand
CACCCAGCGCCTTGATGTAGTCCAGGGGGTGGTAGTAGCTGATGTACTGGAAGGCGTCGGCAATGGACTGGATCAAGTCTTCTTGGCGGATGCTGGTCATGGGGAGCCTGTAGAGGGGGAGTTGAATAGTCGTCGGCGTGACCCACGCGAGCCACAGGCCGAAAAAACGTATCGCAAGCGACGGGCCGCAAGTTTACTAAACGACGCTGACCGGCATCCAACAAGCGCGCAGGCTGCGCACCAAGACAAGTGTTGCAAGGATGCAAATTCCGTAAGGTGAAAGTGCGCTTGGCATCCCAAAAAATTCGGGGTTTACCCGAAGAAGTGGGGCGGATGCAAGAAAACTGTCAGTCAGTGGGTTGTAAGAGCCAGCCCTGACAGTGTGCCCCGATCTCGTCATCATTCGTCACATTCTCAGGAGACAAACCCATGAGCGACACCACCACTGGTGCAGTTACCGAAGCCCGCGTTTACCTGCCGGCTGAAGATTTCGTCAAGAACGCGGCGATTGCTGGCATGCCCGCTTACGAAGCTTTGTGCAAAGAAGCCGCTGACGACTACGAAGGCTACTGGGGCCGCTTGGCCAAAGAGCTGATCACGTGGCAAACCCCGTTCACCCAAGTGCTGGACGAGTCCAACGCACCGTTCTTCAAGTGGTTTGCCGACGGCAAGCTGAACGCCTCTTACAACTGCTTGGATCGCAACGTTGAGCGCGGTTTGGGCGACAAGACCGCCATCATCTTTGAAGCCGACGGCGGCGAAGTCACCAAAATCACCTACAGCGAATTGCTGGCCAAGGTGAGCCAAATGGCTAATGGTTTGAAGTCCATCGGCATTGGCAAGGGCGACCGCGTGGTGATTTACATTTCCATGTCCATCGACGGCGTGGCCGCCATGCAAGCCTGCGCCCGTATCGGCGCGACCCACTCGGTGGTGTTCGGCGGCTTCTCGGCTCAATCGCTGCGTGACCGTATCGAAGACACCGGTGCCAAGGCCGTCATCACTGCCGATTGCCAAGTGCGCGGCGGCAAGAAGCTGCCCTTGAAGTCCATCGTGGACGAAGCCCTGACGCTGGGCGGCTGCGAAAAAATCGAAAAAGTGCTGGTCATCAACCGCGCTGATGCTCCCGTCACCATGACCGAAGGCCGTGATGTGTGGATGAGCGACGTGATCGCCGGTCAATCCACCACTTGCGAACCGGAATGGGTTGAAGCCGAACACCCGCTGTTCTTGCTGTACACCTCGGGCTCCACTGGCAAGCCCAAGGGCGTGCAACACAGCACCGGCGGCTACTTGCTGCACGCCGCACTGACCACCAAATGGACGTTTGACCTGAAAGACAACGATGTGTTCTGGTGCACCGCCGACATCGGTTGGGTCACCGGC
>CALMOI010000135.1 GCA_937871735.1 uncultured Comamonadaceae bacterium | reverse complement strand
CGCTGGCTCAAAACCCCCGCCGCGCCGCAGCCCACCCGCACTGCCAGCAACAACGCCAACGCCAGCGCCCGCACCAAACCCGCCGCCGCGCCGTGGAACATCACCTTGCGCGATGTGTCGCTGAGCGGCGGCCAAGTCGGCTGGGCCGATGCCAGCACGCCCACCCCGGTGGCGCTGGATGTGTCGGCGCTGCAATTGCACCTGCGCAACTTGGTGCTGGGCGGCAAGCAGCCCGCCGCGCTGGAAGTGGCGGGCCGCCTGAAAGCCGGACAAAGCGAGCCGGGGCGCTTCGGCTACCGGGGCACGCTGGGCCTGAACCCGCCGCAAATCCAAGGTCAAATTGAGCTGGTGCGCTTGCCGGTTCATGCTCTGGTGCCGTACTTTGGCGATGCGCTCAACGTCGATTTGCTGCGCGCCGACACCAGCTTCAAAGGCACGCTGCGCTACGCCAGCACGCCCGCCGGGCCGAATGTGCGCGTGAGCGGCGGTGCCGCGATTGAAGACTTCCGCGCCGACATGCGTGCCCCCAGCAACCCCGCCAGCGCCCCGGCCACGCCAGCCGAGAGCACGGCGCGCTTGGACTTGGGTTCGTCTGAGTTGGTGAGCTGGCGTGCGTTGAGTTTGCAAGGCGTGGACGTGACCTTGTCGCCCGGCACGCGCACCACGGTGAGCGTGGGCAGCACCACCTTGAGCGACTTCTTTGCCCGCGTCGTGTTGCAGCCCGACGGGCATTTGAACTTGCAAAACGTGGTCAAGCGCAGCGCCGCGCCGCCAGAAGTCGCCGCCTCGGCAGCAACACCTGCGGCATCGTCGGCAACAGCGGTTGCGGCAGCGCCTGCGGCTTCGTCGGCCCAAGCCAGCGCATCGGCACCGCTGATTCGCTCTGGCCCGATCAGCCTGCTCAGCGGCAAGGTGTATTTTTCTGATCGCTTCATCAAGCCCAATTACTCGGCGAATTTGACCGAGCTCAATGGCACGCTGGGCGCGTTCTCTAGCGTGGTGGAAGCGGGCACCGCGTCGCAAGCGGCCTTGACGCTGCGGGGCCGCGCTGAAGGTTCGGCTTCGCTGGAAATTTTCGGCACGCTCAACCCGCTGGCCCAGCCGCCCGCGCTCGACATTCACGGCAAAGTGCGTGACTTGGAGCTGCCGCCGCTGTCGCCGTACAGCGTGAAATACGCCGGGCATGGCATTGAACGCGGCAAGCTCAGCGTGGACGTGGGCTACAAAATTGACCCCGACGGCCAACTGCGCGCCACCAATCAACTGGTGCTGAACCAGCTCGATTTTGGCGATGCGGTGGAGGGCGCTCCGGCCAGCTTGCCGGTGAAGCTGGCGGTGGCCTTGCTGGCCGACCGCCACGGTGTGATCGACCTGAACTTGCCGATTGAAGGCTCGCTCAACGACCCGCAGTTCCACTTGGGGCCGGTGATTTTCAAGGCCATCGTGAACTTGATTGGCAAGGCGTTGCTGTCGCCGTTTTCGCTGCTGTCCAGCGCCTTGGGCGGCGCGGGCGAGGAA
>CALMOI010000134.1 GCA_937871735.1 uncultured Comamonadaceae bacterium | reverse complement strand
GCGAAAGTGAAAGAGGTCAGCTCAGACGACAAAGCGCGTAAAAGGCACGGCCCTGTGTGAGCGAGGGGCGCAATGGCGCGTGCCACTGCGTTGATGAGGAATGCCCCGGTGCGGTGCACAGGGCGGGACGCGTCGTTACGTCTTTGATGCTTTAAGCAATCACCGTGCCAATTTGGGTAGCTGTTGCACGACTCTTCCCCGTGGACATGATCAGGCGGGTGATTGTCGGTATGCTGCCCGCATGACTACTGCTGTGTTGCTTTCTCAGGGTGCCATCGGCATGGCGCGCTTATCAGATGATTTGGCATCGCAAGGCGTGCGCGTTTTGGTCGCCTTGGACGATGAACGCGATTTGGTGCGTCACGTGGTGCGCCACGCACCAGACTGCATCATTTTTGACTTCTTGGAACCCACGGATGCACTGTTTCAGGTGATTGATGCGCTGCGTGCGACGGCTTGGCTCCCTTTCGTGGTGCTGGTACAGCGCAGCTCAGTGGCTGACATTGAGCGTGCGGTGGCTGCGGGTATCCATGTTTTTGTGGTTGATGGCTACGCGCCCTCGCGTTGGTCAGGGCTGATTCAGTTGGCTTATGCACGCTGGCGGCACGAGCAAAGCGTCAAGCAGTCGCTTGATGAGCTGGCGCAGCGGCTGGAAGATCGCAAGAGCGTGGAGCGCGCCAAAGGCATCTTGATGCAAGCGCGCCAGCTCACAGATGATGCAGCGTTTGAGATGCTGCGCACCGTTTCGATGCACGCTAACCAGCGTTTGGGGCGCGTGGCCGAGCAAATCATCCATTCCGCCCGCTTTGCCGAGGCGGTCAACCGCGCCGGGCAGTTGCGCATGCTGTCGCAGCGCATGGTCAAGCTCTATTTGCTGCAATTGGCGGGCGTGCAGGTGGCGCGTTCGCAGGTGATTTTGCTGGAGTCGGTGCAGCGTGCCGACGAAAATTTGCATCTCTTGAGCAAGAAGTTAGCGCCGCCCGCCACGCCGGAGGATTTGGCCCCCGTGCTTCAAATTTGGTCGCGCTTGCGGGCTGATTTGCTGGATGCACCCAAGGTGGAGCGCGTGTTCAGCCTCAACACCCTGGCCGAAAACCTGCTGACCGAGGCCGACCACCTGACCGAAAGCCTCAAGGCCAGAGGTGCAGTCGGTTCACTGCAAGTGCTCAACGTGGCCGGGCGTCAGCGCATGCTGTCGCAGCGTTTTTCTAAATACGTGCTGCTGCATTTGCTGGGAGCCGATCGCCCGGAATTGGACGTGCTGAACCAGCAGCACGAAGCACGCGACACCTTTCAGGCCAACTTGGCTTATCTGCGCGCCGCGCCGCTGCTGACTCCCGAAATCCGCGAAGACTTGGATCGCGCCGACCAAGCTTGGCGGCAAATGCTGCAAGGCGTGAGCGGCGCACGCACCACCAGCGGCCCCGCACTCAAAGAGCGCATCGACCGCCTGGCCAGCGCCAGCGAAAACTTGCTGGAAGTCTTCGAGCGCCTGTCGGTCTCTTACGAACGCAGCCTAGACATGCTGCTGGGCTAAACGCATGACTTTCAATTTGGACATCGGATTTACCTCCAAGACCGGACGTAAATCCGATAACGAAGACTTTTGTTCCGCCATGCTGCCCCAGCCGGGCAGCGAAGACATGGGCTCCATCCTGGCGATTGCCGACGGCGTCAGCGCCGGGGGCTTAGGGCGCGAAGCGGCGCAGACCACCGTCACCACGCTGGTGCGCGACTACTACAGCACGCCCGAAACCTGGGACACCACCGTCTCGCTGGATCGGGTCATCACCGCGCAAAACACCTGGCTGGCGGGCATGAACCAGCGCCGCCACCCGGCGATGGGCTTGACCACGCTCACCGCGCTGGTCTTGCGCGGCCAGACCTACACCGTGGCCCACGTCGGCGACACCCGCTGCTACCTGCTGCGCCAAGGGCAACTAACCCAGATCACCCAAGACCATGTGGTCAACCACCCCGACTTTCACCACCAACTGTTGCGCTCGGTGGGGCTGGAGGAGCGGCTGGTGGTCGATTACCTCCAGGGCGATATGCAAGTGGGCGACCTGTTCATCTTGTTGACCGACGGGGTGCATGGCTCGCTCAAAGAGCGCCAGTTGCTGGCCCTCATCGCCGACCAAGACGCCCAGCAGGCCAGCGAGGCGCTGGTGCAAGCCGCGCTAGAGGCGGGCAGCAACGACAATCTGACCGCGATGGTCGCCCGCGTGCAAGGCATGCACGACGCCCGCTTGCCCGACCTCAACCGCGCCGCCCTGGCGCTGCGCTTGCCGCCCAAGCTCAAAGTCGGCGAGGCGCTGGACGGCTTGACCATGACCGCCCCGATTGCCGACAACGGCATCAACCTGCTCTACCAGATGCGCGACCCGGTCAGTCAGCAGCTCTACGCCCTCAAAACCCTGCACCCCGCCCGCGCCCACGACCCCGAAGAGCGGGCCATGCTGGTGCATGAGTCTTGGCTGTCGCGCCAAATGCAAGCGTCTGCCGTGTCCGACCACTTGGTGCGGGTTCACGACCTGTTGCCGGGGCAGCCCGTCCGCAGCGCCTTTTATGTGCTGTACGACTGGCACGGCGGTGAAACCTTGGGCCGCATGCTGGAGCGCCAAACCCGGCTGGGCGTGACGCAGGCGCTGCAAGCCATCATCCCCGTGCTGAAAGTGCTGGGCCGCATGCACCGCCAGGGCGTGATTCACCGCGACATCAAACCCGCCAACCTGCACTGGGGCGACGACGGCGTGGTGCGCGTGCTGGATTTGGGCGTGGCGCTGACCGGGCACGAGCCGCCCAGCATGCGCGACCTGCACGCGGGCACGCCCAGCTACATCAACCCCGAGCAATGGGGCTTTCAATCCAAAAAACGCAGCGAAGCGGCGGACGAAACCCCACGCGAAAGAGCCGACGCGCAAAGCGATTTGTTTGCCGTGGGCGTGACCCTGTACCAGTTGCTGACCGGCAAACTGCCCTACGGCGAAGTCTTGCCCTACCAAGTCGGGCGCTACTACCGCGACCCCACCGCGCCCACCCGCCACAACCCAGAAATCCCGATCTGGCTGGAGCACGTCACCCTCAAAGCCGTGGCCCGCGACAAAGCGCTGCGCTTTGAGACGGCGGAGGAGTTCTTGCTGGCGCTGGAGCGCGGAGCCTCGCGCCCGCTGTCGGCCCCGCCGCCCACGCCGCTGATGCAGCGTGACCCGACGGCAGTGTGGAAACTGGCTTTGGCCTTCAGCGGGCTGTTCAACCTGCTGCTGATTTACTGGCTGCTGTTTCTGCCCAAGGTGTAGAAAGCGTCAGACGCGAGCGCGACCACCCTTTTCAGCCCAGGTGCGCGTCCAGCGCACTTGCATCTTGCGCATCACCACCAGCATCAGCAGCGAGAAGACCGCCATCGCCACGAAGCCGGGCAAAAAGCTGTTGACGTTCTGCTTGGCCTGACCCATGAGGGTCGGCACCATGCCGCCGCCCAGCGCGCCGATTTCGCCAATCATGGAACCGGCCACGGCGGTGGAGGTGGGCCAGCGCAGCGGCACCAGTTGGAACAAAGCGCCGTTGCCTGCGCCTAGGGCGGCAAAGCAGACGATGAGCAGCAGCGTGGTCAGCGCCAGCGAGCTGGACGACAAGCCCACGCCCACCAGGGCAAACGCCACCACCACCAGCACCACGGTCAGGGTGTTCACGCCGCCCCAGTGGTCAGAAATCCAGCCGCCAAACACGCGCACCACCGCACCCATCAGCGCGGCCAGCATGGTCAACTGACCGGCTTGCACCTTGCTCACGCCAAACTGGTCGTAGTAGTAGGTCGGCAAAAAGGTGGCCAGACCGATGAAGCCGCCAAAGGTGACGACGTAGATCAGGCTGAACACCCAGCCATCGCCTTCCAGCAAGCAGGCCAAGTGCTCTTTCATGCTGGCGTGTTCGTCACGATCCGGCGGTTCTTTGGCCATGAGGGCCACGACCAAAATGGGCACCAGTGAGGCAATGGCGGCAAAGCCGTACACCGTCTGCCAGCCATAAGCTTGGGCCAGCGGCGGGGCCACCAGCGCGGCAATGGCGGTGCCTGCGTTGCCTGCGCCGACCAAGCCCATCGCCAAGCCTTTGTACTTGGGCGGATACCAGCCCGAACCCAGCGACATCGCCACACCAAAGCTGGCCCCAGCCACGCCCAGCAGCAGCGCCATCTTGAGCAGGTCGTCGTAGGTCTGGACGAAGAAGTAGCCAAACGACATCGTCATGGTGATGAGGCTCAGTTCCACCAGCGTGGCGGTTTTGCGGCCCACGTACTGCGCCAGCAGCCCCAGCGGGAAGCGCATGATCGCCCCGGCCACGATGGGAATCGACAGCAGCGTGCCCTTTTGGGCGGCGGTCAGGTGAAACTGTTCGCTGATGAAAGGGGCCATAGCCCCGTTCATCACCCAAATCACGAACGAAAACGCCAAGTAAAAAAAGGCAGCAAACAGCGTGGGCGTATGCCCACTTTTGAGGAAAGCGCGGAATCCCGCCATGATGGTTCCTTGAATAGGGGTGAATCAAAACGGTGTACCCCGAGCAGGGGATGCGAAAAGAAGAGAAGGCGAGGAGTGAATTTGCACCCGAGTGGTGCAAATTGATTGCCGCAGAGTACACCGGGCTGAGGTGCGCAAACTGAATGCCGAAAGGCACCAGTTTGGCACTGGGGTAAGCACCCGTCAGGTGCTTAA
>CALMOI010000133.1 GCA_937871735.1 uncultured Comamonadaceae bacterium | reverse complement strand
AAAGGCTTTTTCACTGCCGGTGATGATCATGCAGCCGATGGCTTCGTCGGCGTCAAAGGCTTTCAGTGCCGCGCCCAATTCGTCCATCAGCGCGCCGTTCAGGGCGTTCAGCGCCTTGGGGCGGTTGAGCGTGATGATGCCGACTTTGCCGCCTTCGGTGCGGACTTCGATCAGTTCATAAGTCATGGGGCTGGGGTCTCCGTGGGAATGGGGTTGCGTGTGGTGGGGGACTATACCCAAGCGATCCTCAGCGCCGCGACTGGCTTGGGGCGGCTGAGGTCATGTGGGCGACAGCGTGGGTGATGACGCGATGGCTGCGGCGTTCAAGCGTCAGCTTCCAGCCACGGATGCGCCAGTTTGCTTTCGCGCAGTGCCAGTCGCCATGTGGTGACGGTGTCGGGCAGCGTGAGCGGCAAGCGCAACAAACGCTTGTCGCGCGACACCAAGGCGATGAGCTTGCGCTGCGGCCCGGCGTAGAGCGCCAAGTCGTCGAGCTTGTGCAGCCGCCAGCCGTCGCCAGAAGGGGTTTCGATGCCCAGCCACTCGTCGCCCGCTGCAAAGCCGGCGCGCTCGGCAGCGCCGCCACGCAGCACGGTTTTGATTTGCAAGCTGCCGCTTTCGCCGACGCGCAGACCCAAGCGCTGCGCGGGTTGGGGCTTTTCTTCCAGCACGGCCACGCCGTGTGCTTTCAGCAGCTCTTGCAGCGGGAGGTCGGCGGTGCCATGCACCCATTCGGCCAAGTCGGGGGCAAAGTCGCGTCCGCCCACATCGGCCAGCACGGCCAGCAGGTCGATTTCGGTCATCGGCCCTGCTTCGCAGCGTTGCCAGAGGGCGCGCATCACCGCATCAAGGTTGCTTCGGCCTTCGCTGCGCAGCGTCAAATCAAGGCACAGCGCCACCAGCGCGCCTTTGGTGTAGTAGCTGACGGTGGCGTTGGGCGTGTTTTCGTCTTGGCGGTAGTACTTGACCCAGGCATCAAAACTGGCCTGCGCCACCGATTGCAGCGCCCGCCCTGGCGTTTGCAGCACTTGGTTGATGGTTTTGTTCAGTAGCTTGAGGTAGCCGTATTCGTCCAGCAGACCAGCGCGGCGCAGCAGCAAGTCGTCGTAATAGCTGGTGAAGCCTTCAAAGAACCACAGCAGTTCGGTGTAGTTTTCTTGGCTGTAGTCGTATTCGGTGAACTCCGCCGGGCGCAGGCGTTTGACGTTCCAAGTGTGAAAGTACTCGTGGCTGATCAAGCCGAGCAGCGTGGTGTAGCCCTCGCTGGTCTTGGCTTCGCCCAAGCGCGGCAGGTCGCGGCGGCCACAGATCAGCGCGGTGGAGTTGCGGTGCTCCAGCCCGCCGTAGTTGTCGTCCAGCGCGTTGAGCATGAAGACGTAGCGGGTGTGCGGCGGCTTTTTGTTGCCATGCCAAAAGCGGATGCTGGTTTCGCAGATCTTCTTGGCATCGGCCAGCAGCCGTGCGCCATCAAACGACGGTGCTGCGCCCGCCACCACAAAGCGGTGCGGCACACCGCACGCTTTGAATTCGCCGCTCCAAAATGCGCCCAGCTCGAACGGACAGTCCACCAACTCGTCGTAATTGACGGCTTGGTAGAGGCCAAAGCCGCGTGCGTCGATGTCTGTGGGCGTGAGGCCGGTGGCCGCGTGCCAATCGGGTGCTGATTTGGGAGCGCGCACTTCCAGCGCGTGGGGCTGGTCGGTTTGCCCTTCCACCCGCAGACACAAGCTGGTGCCGTTGAAAAAGCCCCGCGTTGCGTCCAAGCTGGCGGTGCGCACCGAGGCATCGTTGGCATAGACCTCGTAGCGCAACACCAAGCGCCGCCCCGGCTTGCAGGCGACTTCCCACGTGGCTTTGTCGCACTGCTGCACCGCCACAGCTTGCGTGCCTTGGCGCGCTTGCAGGTTTTGCAAATTCTTGGCGAACTCGCGTACCAAGTAACTGCCCGGTATCCACACCGGCAGCGACAGCCGTTGCAGCGCGTCGGGGCGCTGAATGGTCAGCGTGACGCGAAACAGGTGAGCATGAAGGTCTGCGGCTTCGACTTGGTAATGCAGCGCGGGTGGGGTGGTGATGGGCATTGCTGTGATTACTGCTTGGCTTCGGTCAACAGCTTTTCGATTTGCGCGGTGTTGATGGCACCGGGCACGCGCGAGCCATTTTCAAAGAACAGCGTGGGCGTGCCGGTGATTTTGGACTTGCGGCCCAGTTCCACGTTGCGCGTCAGTGCGCTGGTGTCGCATCCGGCAGCCGCAGTGCTTGCTGGGGTGTCGCGCAGCATCCAGTCTTGCCATGCTTTGCCCTTGTCTTTGGCGCACCAAATGTTCTTGGACTTGTCCACCGAGTCCTTGCCCAAAATCGGGTACAGGAACATGTGGATGGTGACGTTGTTCACCTTTTGCAGATCGGCCTCAAAGCGCTTGCAGTAGCCGCAGTTGGGGTCTTCAAACACCACGAGCTTGCGCGAGCCATCGCCGCGCACGATGGTGAAGGCGTCTTTGTACGGCAAGCTTTTCGTGTCAACGGCGCTGAGTTTTTCGATGCGCTCATCGGTCAAGTCACGGCGTTGCTTGGCATCAATGATGTGGCCGTTGACCAAGTAATTGGCATCCGCATCGGTGTAGACAATTTCGGAGTCGTTGTAGCGCACCTCGTACAGACCGGCGATGGGCGATTTGGTCACCTCGTTGATTTGCATGAGCTGCTGCGGAAAACGCTCAGCCAAATTTTTCCGGATAGCGGCTTCTTGCGCGCTTGCGCTGAGCGTGAGGGTCAGGGCGGCCAGGGCCAGCGCGGTCTTGAGGAGTTGCATCGTCAGCGTTTCGGTGGGGCGGCGCAGGGCCGCCAGTGTTGAGAAAGAGGGCAGGGTGGAGATCAGTTGGCAGCGCCCATCGCACGGCGCGCCACCCAGTGTTTCAGCGGGCCGCAGCGGTCAAAGCTGCTCATGCCCCAGTTGCGCAGCAGCCGCGCCGGGTTGGCGGGGTGGCCGAACAGTTGTTGCAGGCCGTCGGTGGTGGCGCTGGTCAGCAGCACATCCAGCTTGCGGGCGCGCTCGTATCGGCGCAGCAGTTTGGGGTCGTTGGGGGCGCGCCAGTAGTCGCGCTGGCGCAGTTGCTGGGCCAACTCGGCCACATCGGCCAAACCCAAGTTCAGCCCTTGGCCTGACAGCGGATGCACCGCGTGCGCCGCATCACCGGCCAGCGCCCAGCCCGGCCCGACCCAGCGGCTGGCGCGTGCCAGTTGCAGCGGCCAGCTGGCGCGCTCGCCTTGCAGCGTGAGCGCACCCAAGCTGTGGTGGCTGGCGGTTTCGAGCATCTGGGCAAAGTCCTCGGGTGAGCTGGCGAGCAGCGCGGGCACGCGCTCTGGTGGGACAGACCACACCACGGCCACTGAGTTCCCGTCCGGGCCGCCCAGCGGCAAAAAAGCCAAGATGTCGCTGTTGGTGAACCACTGGCGCGCTGTTTGGCCGTGCGGTTTTTCGCAGATCAAACGGGTGGCAATGGCGTGCTGCGGGTAAGCGGTGACGGCAAAGTCCACGCCAAACTCGGCGCGGGTGCGGCTGGCGCGGCCTTCGCAGACCACGGTCAGCTTGGCGGGCACGGGCGCATCGACCACTTCAATCAGCGGTTGGTAGCGCACGGCTTCGGTGAGTCGCGTTTCCAGGGCGGGCACGTCCACAATCCACGTCAGCGCGGGGCTGGCTGGGCTGGAGGCGTCGAAGTGAACCGCGCCGCCATCGTCGCCGTGGACTTGCATGTGCTGCACGGGCGTGGCGTGGACTTCATCCGGCCAGCAGCGCAGCGATTCCAACAGCGTGCGCGAGGCTGCGTTCAGCGCGTAAGCCCGCACGTCGCTGTGGCCGGTCACGGTGGGCGCAGCGGGCGCGGCCACCAAGGCGACGCGCAAGCGCTCGCGTGCCAACATCAAGGCCAGTGCGCGGCCCGTGATGCCGGCCCCGCGTATGCAAATGTCATAGGTGTTTGCCATGCTGGGCATTGTAGAAGGCGGGGCAAAATGGCGGCCCTCGGCTTTGCCACTGACTCTTCCCGCACCAAGGACATGCCTGTGAACTCTAGCGCCCCTTCTTTTGACATCAGCGCCCGCATCGCTCAATTGGTGGTGTATCCGGTCAAGTCGTGCGCGGGGGTGTCCGTGCCCGAAGCGGTGCTGACTGAAACGGGCCTCGATTTGGATCGTGCTTGGATGGTGGTCGATGCCCAAGGCGAATTCGTCACCCAGCGCCAACTGCCA
>CALMOI010000132.1 GCA_937871735.1 uncultured Comamonadaceae bacterium | reverse complement strand
CGTGGTGCCGACCGCGCTGGCGGCTGCGGGAACCGATGCTGCCCCAGCGACCGGCGGCGTGCCCGCTGCATTCGGCGCAGCGGCCCATGACGACGCTGCCCATGCCAGCGCGCTGCCAAAAATCCAAGCCCCAATCAGCCCGCGACGGGGCATGGTGAAAGTGCGCATCAAAATTCTCCTGCGTGATGTGTGTCTTCGTCGGCGCAGTGCGGTTTTTCTTACACCGCGCTTTCCACGGATACTGGCATATCTGCCACTCACTTGCCCACCATGCAATCCCCCACTGCCATCGAGTCCCAGCTTGCCGCACACCGCGACTACCTGCTGCGCTTTGCGCGCCTGCAATTGCGCAACGACGCATGGGCGCAAGACGCAGTCTCTGAAACCTTGCTGGCCGCGTTGAGCAAACCGCAGGCGTTTGAACAGCGCTCGCAGCTCAAGACCTGGCTGGTTGGCATCTTGAAACACAAAATCATCGACGCGCTGCGCCAGCATGGCCGCGAAGTCAGCCTGAGCGGGGATGAAGACGAAAGCAGCAGCGACTTGCTCGACCAAGCCTTGTTCGCCGCCGATGGGCACTTTGCCGACAAGCCCGCTGACTGGGGCAACCCCGAGCAAGAACTCAGCAGCCGCCAGTTTTTTGAAGTGCTGGAAGCCTGCGCCAGCCAGCTTCCCGCCACGCAAGGGCGGCTGTTTTTGATGCGCGAATGGCTGGAGCTGTCCAGCGACGACATCTGTAAGGAACTGGGCCTGACCCCGACCAACTTGTATGTGCAACTGCACCGCGCCCGCCAGCGCCTGCGTGAGTGCCTGCAATTGAACTGGTTTGCCAACCCTCAAGCCCTATGAAATTAACCTACCCTCTCCAACTCAGTTGTCAGGACGCAGCGGCGCTGCTGCTGGCCCGTGAAGACCGTAGCCTGTCGTTGGTCGACCGCGCCGCCTTGCGCGTGCATTTAGCGATCTGCGCCGCTTGCCCGCGCTTTGAGCGCCAAGTGTTGACCATGCGCAACGCCATGAAACAGTGGCGCGGCTACGTGGACGAGGATTAACGCACCAAGTACCACAAGATCCCGATCCACTCGTGGATGGCGTAGCGCGATTCCACGTAGGTGCTGGGCAAGAAGTCGATCAGCGTCAGTGGTTCGCGGTAGAAGCGCGTCGGGGCTGGAATCACGGTCAAACCTTGCGCGGCGAAGCTTTCCATCGCGCGGCGCATGTGCCAACTGTGCGTCACCAACGCCACCCGCTGGATGCCATCGCGCTTGAGGATGAAGGCGCTGCGAATGGCGTTTTCGCGGGTGTTGTTCGATGCATCTTCTGACCAGCGCACCGGCACGGTGAACTCGTCGATCAGCACGCGGCTCATGGCTTCGGCTTCGCTGATGTCACCGCCATCGGGCTTGCCGCCGGTCACCAAAATAGGCAAATTGGTGTCGCGGTGCAGCTTGGCGGCGTAGCGCAGACGCACCAAGGTTTCTTCTTTGACGGTGTCGCCACCGTATTCAGGCGCATCGCGGTATCGGCCACCGCCCAGCACCACGATGGCTTGGGCGCGCTTCAGGTCGGTGGCGCTGGCGGGGGCTACTTCTAGGGTGCGCACCAAGGCGTAGCCCACCGCAGGCAGTGACAGCACTACCACCAACAGCAACCCCAAGCTGGTACAGACTTTTGAAAAACGCGGCATGTAATTCCACAGCAACTGGCCGAGCGCAATCAGCAATAGGCCGTTGAAGGGCGGCAGCAGCATGGCGGCCAGTACGTTGGTGATCAGCCAAGAGGTGGACATTGCAGGCCGCCTTTACGCGCAGGTTGCGGCCAGTCGCGCGCCGTGCGTGGCCAAACCCGCCGCGACGCTGCCAAAGCGGTCGCCGACAGCGGTTTCAGTGCCGGGGAAAGCGGCGCTGAAGGCTGCGCCCAGCGGTGTCAGCGCCGACGAGCCGCCGGTCAGATACACCACGTCAGGCTGGCGCAGACCGGCCAGCACCACGCATTCGCGGGCGCAACCCACAATGGCAGTGAGCTGCGAGCTCAGGTTAGTGTGCAGTGCCTCGGCGCTGAGTTGCGCTTGCAGCTCGCGTTCGATGCAGTCGAGCCGCAGCGGCGTGAGCGCGCCCGAGTTGGAGCAGCCGATTTTGGCGGCTTCAACCTCGGCCAAGATGCGGTGGCCTTCGTGGCCTTGCAGCACGCGCATCAGCCGCTGGTGCAAGCTGCGGTCGCTGTAGAGCGAGCGCAGTTCGCTGGCCTCGTGCAGCCCTTTGCGCGAGTAGCACTGTTGAATCAAATGCCAAGTCGCCAAGTTGTAGAACATGGACGACGGCACTTCGCGCCCCGACGGGCCGCCGTGCCCCAAGCCGAGCAGCGGCATGACGTGGCGCAGGTTCAGCACTTGGTCAAAGTCGGTGCCGCCGATGTGGATGCCGGTGGTCGCCAAAATGTCTTGGGTGCGGTCAGCGTCGGGCGCGGGGTTGGGGCGCACGCGCACCACGGTGAAGTCCGAGGTGCCGCCGCCAATATCGACCACCAGCACGGTGGTTTCGCGGCGCACTTGGCGCTCAAAGTCCAGCGCGGCGGCGATGGGTTCGAGCTGGAATTCAACATGGCTGAACCCAGCTTCGCGCGCGGCGCGCTCCAGTGTGTTTTGCGCCAGCGCGTCGCGGGTGGGGTTGTCGTCCACGAAATGCACCGGGCGGCCCATCATGGCGGCGTGCAGCGGCTGGCCTAAGTGGGCTTCGCTGCGGCTTTTGACCTCGCGCAGGAACATCACCACGATTTCAAACAGGCTGGTGGGGCGGCCATTGACCAAGGTTTGCTCGTCCATCAGCGCGCTGCCCAGCAAGCTTTTGATAGAGCGCAGCAAGCGGCCTTCTTCGCCGCTCAGGTAGGTGCGCAGGGCGGCTGCGCCGTAATGCACGCGGCCATCTTCGTTCGAGAAAAACAGCGCTGTCGGCAGCGAGCTGCTGGTGCCTTCCAGCGGGATGTGGAGCAGTTGCCCCGCATCGGTCATCAGGGCGGCGGCGGAGTTGGAGGTGCCAAAGTCTATGCCAAGCATCGTTCGTTTCATTCGTCAGGGAGAGAGGGAAAGCTGCGCACTCAGGCCAGCAGGGCTTGGGCGAATTCGCGGGCGTTGAAGGTTTCCAGATCTTCAAGTTTTTCGCCAACGCCGATGAAGTACACCGGCACCGGCTTTTCGCGGGCGATGGCGCACAGCACGCCGCCCTTGGCCGTGCCGTCGAGCTTGGTGATGACCAGGCCGGTCAGCGCCAGTGCATCGTCAAACGCCTTGACCTGGGTGAGGGCGTTCTGCCCGGTGTTGCCGTCGATGACCAGCAGC
>CALMOI010000131.1 GCA_937871735.1 uncultured Comamonadaceae bacterium | reverse complement strand
ACTTGCTGCCGCCGCTGCACGCGGGCTGGAGCGTGCGCCGCAAGAGCCGCCATTTTCAAAGCTACGAAGAAGTCTCCAAGCGCTTTGGCAAGCTGCTGGGCATTGACCCGTGGCTGATCAACCCGATGTTCAACAAGTGCGGCGAAGTCAATTTCGCCGAGGGCACGGGCATGGAATGCCTGAAGACCAATGTTGATGCGCTGCTGACCAAGATCCGCCGCAAGTACAAGGAATACGGCATCAACGAAAAGCCGTTCGTGGTGGTCAAGGCCGACAACGGCACCTACGGCATGGGCATCATGACGGTGCGTGACGTGAAAGACTTGGACGTGATCAACCGCAAGACGCGCAACAAGATGAGCGTGATCAAAGACGGCCAAGAGGTCAACGACGTGATCATCCAAGAAGGCGTGTTGACCAATGAGTCGGTGAACGGCGCGGTGGCCGAGCCGGTGGTGTACATGATGGATCGCTATGTGGTGGGCGGTTTCTACCGCGTCCACAGCGAGCGCGGCGTGGACGAGAACCTGAACGCCCCCGGCGCGAGTTTTGTGCCGCTGGCTTTTGAGCAAAGCAACCACTTGCCGCAACCCGGTGTGAAGCCCGGTGCCAGCGCGCCCAACCGCTTCTATATGTACGGCGTGATTGGCCGTTTGGCCATGTTGGCCGCCAGCTACGAGCTGGAAGCCACCGACCCGGAAGCCGAGATTTACGACTGAGCGGGTACGTCTAGATACAGTTGCTGCACCGCAACAAGGCCCGTGCAGCCGCCTGCGATCTGTGACCTAACTGACAGGCGCAGTTTGCAGGCGGCGGCGGCGAGCGCAAAATACCGGCTTCTCAGCTTTGGAGCCCCGCTTTTGCGGGTGGGGCTAATCTGTGTCTGCATCCAAATCATCTCTCGGCGCCTTGACGCTGGGTGCCATCGGCGTGGTCTATGGCGATATCGGTACCAGCGTGCTTTACGCGGTCAAAGAAGTGTTCGGCTCTGGTCATGTGCCCTTCACACCTGACAACGTCTACGGCATTCTTTCGATCTTCTTTTGGACGCTCACCGTCATCGTCTCACTGAAGTACGTGGTGTTGGTGCTGCGTGCCGACAACAACGGCGAAGGCGGCTTGGTCGCCATGCTGGCGCTGGCCTCCCAGTCGGTGAAAGACAAGCCCCGCTTGCGCAGCGTGTTGCTGATCGTCGGCATTTTCGGCACCTGCTTGTTCTATGGCGATGGCGTGATCACCCCGGCCATCTCGGTGCTGTCGGCGGTGGAGGGGGTCGAGGTGCTCTCGCCCGCGTTCAAGAAGTACGTGATTCCACTCACGCTGGTGATTTTGTTTGGCCTGTTTGCAGTGCAAAAGCGCGGCACGGCTGGCATCGGTAAGTTCTTTGGCCCGATCACGCTGGTCTGGTTTGTCGTGATTGCGCTGCTGGGCGTGATGCAAATCGCCACGCACCCGACCATTTTGTGGGCGCTCAGCCCGCACTATGCAGTCGGCTTTATCTGGAACAACCCCGGCACCACCTTCATCATTTTGGGCGCGGTGGTGCTGTGTGTGACCGGCGGCGAGGCGCTGTATGCCGACATGGGACACTTTGGCAAAACGCCGATTCGCTTGGCTTGGTTCTCAGTGGTGATGCCTGCGCTCACGTTGAACTACTTTGGCCAAGGCGCGCTGCTGCTGAGCGACCCGTCTGCGGTCAAAAATCCCTTCTTCATGATGGCCCCCGGCTGGGCGTTGGCCCCGCTGGTCGGCTTGGCCACAATGGCGACGGTGATTGCCTCGCAGGCGCTGATCTCGGGTGCATTCAGCGTCACCAAGCAGGTGATTCAACTGGGCTTTTTGCCGCGCTTGCAAGTGCTGCACACCAGCGTGAAAGACACCGGCCAAATCTACCTGCCGTTCGTGAACTGGGGCTTGTTTGTCACCATCGTGCTGGCGGTGGTGATGTTCAAGTCGTCAAGCAACTTGGCGGCGGCGTATGGCATCGCGGTGTGTACCGACATGCTGATCACCACTGTGCTGACCTTCTTCGTGATTCGCTACAGCTGGAATTACCCGCTGGCACTGTGCATCGGCGCGACGGGCTTTTTCTTCATGGTGGACTTGGCGTTTTGGGCCTCCAACCTGCTCAAGCTGTTTGACGGCGGCTGGTTCCCGCTGATGATTGGTGCGGCCATCTTCACGCTGATGCTGACCTGGCGAGACGGCCGCTCACTGCTCAACGACTCGTTGCGCTCAGACGCTTTGAACTTGAACGACTTCTTGGAAGCGGTTTTTGTCAGTCCGCCGGTGCGAGTTGAAGGCACTGCCGTGTTCCTGACCGCCGAGCCCGGCACCGTGCCCAACGCGCTGCTGCACAACCTCAAGCACAACAAGGTGCTGCATGAACACAACCTGTTCGTGACCGTGCGCAGCCACGAAGTGCCGTGGATCGGCATGCACAAGCGCACGGAAATTGAGTCGCTCGGCCATGACTGCTGGCAAGTCATCGTGCATTACGGCTTTAAAAACGACCCCGATTTGCCCAAGGCGCTGCAACATTTGAAGGGGCGCGGCTGCTCGCTGGAGCCGATGAGCACCAGCTACTTCTTGTCGCGTGACATCGTGATCCCCTCGATCGGCGGCGGGATGGCGCAGTGGCGAGAAAAACTTTTCGCCCAGATGCACCACAATGCCAGCGCCGCTGCCGAGTTCTTGAACCTGCCCAACAACTCGGTGGTTGAGCTGGGCTCCAAAATCGAAATTTGACCTGATACCTCACGCCCGCTGCCCGTCTGCTGCCCACGCTGCACAGCGGGCGGCGCGGCGCAACTCCCCAAGGTGCGTTTGATGAATCTGCTGTTTGTGGCCGACCCCCTGGCCAGCTTCAAAACCTACAAAGACACCACCTACGCCATGATGCGCGAAGCCGCCCGGCGTGGTCACCGCATCAGCGCCTGCGAACCCACAGGCATCGCATGGCAACGTGGTGGCGTGGTCACTGCGCAAGTGCAGCAAATTGTCCTGACTGGCGACGCACACGACTGGTACAGCGTCGAATCCGAAGGCCCGCAAGCCCTCAAAGACTTCGATGCCGTGCTGATGCGCAAAGACCCGCCCTTTGACAGCGAGTTCTTCTACGCCACCCACCTGCTGAGTCAAGCCGAGCGCGAAGGGGCCAAGGTCTTTAACCACCCCGGCGCGCTGCGCGACCACCCGGAAAAACTCGCCATCCTCGAATTCCCCGAATTCATCAGCCCCACGCTGGTCACGCGCAGCGCCGATGACATCCGGCGCTTTCATGCCGAGCACCGCGACATCATCCTCAAGCCCCTGGATGGCATGGGCGGCATGGGCATCTTCCGCGTCACTGACGACGGCCTGAACCTGGGCAGCATCATCGAAACCCTGAACCGCCACGGCGCGCAGACCGTGATGGTGCAAAAGTTCATTCCCGCCATCGCCCAGGGCGACAAGCGCGTGCTGGTCATCGGCGGCAAGCCTGTGCCCTACAGCTTGGCGCGCATCCCGCAGGGTGGCGAAGTGCGCGGCAATCTGGCTGCCGGTGGCAAAGGCGTGGCCCAGCCGCTGTCCGAGCGCGACCGCCACATCGCCGAAACCCTGGGCCCGATCTTGGCCGCGCGCGGCCTGCTGCTGGTCGGCCTGGACGTGATTGGCGAGTGCCTGACCGAAATCAACGTCACCAGCCCGACCTGCTTTCAGGAAATTACCGACCAAACCGGCTTTGACGTGGCCGCCATGTACCTGGATGCCTTGGAAGCTGCGGTATAAGAACCGAGCTTTTTTGCCACTGAACTTGGAGTTTCGCCATGAAAAAATACCTGCTCTCCGCCCTGGCTTTGGCCGCTGCCTGCATGAGCGCTCACGTGTCGGCCCAGAAACTGACGGGCGTGACCGTCGAACCCACCACCGCCCAAGTCGGCCAGCCCGTCACGGTGGCGATTGACCTGGAAGCGGGCGATGCTGCCTACTGCGGCGTGCGCTTTTACTGGGGTGACAACGACACCACCGACATCAAAATCGAAGATAAAAATGCGATTCCCTACCGCCTGACCCACACCTACAAGCAGCCCGGCCAGTACCGCTTGATGGCCGAGGGTAAAAGCGTGACGGGCCGCATGCTGTGTACCGGCAAAAACGTCTACGCCAACTTGACCGTGGTGGCACCTGCCCCTGTTGCCGCTGCCCCTGCGGCCAGCGGTCAGTGCCCAGACGGCTGGACGCTGAACAAAGCCAGCGTCAACAAAAAGACCGGCGCTTACACCTGCACCGCCAGACCCGGCACCTCCCTGCCTGCCACCAACGCGGCCTGCCCCGGCGATTTGAGCTACTTCGAAAACGCCAAAAAGGGCCAACTGGGCTGCCGCCCGTAAGCCACAGCGCTCACAGCCCTGCGGCTGAATCGCCTGTCAACCCGGCGTTGAGCCGGGTTGTTTGTCTAGGGGGCGATGATTGGCTCCCCGTCCACAAACACCGTCACCTGTCCTTGTGGGAGCTGCGTCCAGACCTCATCGGTGGTCAGGGGTGCGGTGACAACGACGGCGATGCGGTCGCCGGGGCGGGCGTGGTCGGCGAAGTTGATGCTCAGGTCTTCGTCGCTCAGGGTGGCGGTGGCGAAGGGGTGTTGGCGCACCACGTAGTGCAGCTGCGTGGTGGCGTGCGCCCACAGCGCTTGCCCGTTAGACAGCAAAAAGTTGAAGGTGCCGTGGCGGGCGATGCGCGGGGCCAACTCGCGCAGGGTCAGCGTCAGTTCGGCGATGCTGGGCACGTCGGCGTGGGATTTGGCCAGTTCTTGCATCAGCCAGCAAAAGGCGCGTTCGCTGTCGGTGTTGCCCACGGGGTGAAAGTTGCCGTGCAGGCGCGGCCAAAAGTCTTTCAGGTCGCCGTTGTGGGCAAACACCCAGTAGCGGCCCCAGAGTTCGCGCACAAAGGGGTGGCAGTTTTCCAGCGCGACCACGCCTTGCGTGGCTTTGCGGATGTGGGCGATGACGTTCTGGCTTTTGATCGGGTAGTGCTGAATCAACTGGGCCACGGGCGAGGTGCTGGCGCTTTGGTGATCAACCCAGTGGCGCACGCCGCGACCTTCAAAAAAGGCGATGCCCCAGCCGTCGCTGTGGTGGTCGGTGCGGCCACCGCGTTGGGCAAACCCCGTGAAGCTGAAGGTCACGTCGGTCGGGGTGTTGCAGTTCATGCCGAGCAGTTGGCACATGGCGTTCTCTTTTCGTTGTTTTCGCGGCTCAGGCGGCGGTGGCGCAGGCGTGGCAGACGCAGGCCCGCCGCTGGGCGGCTGCGGGAATGCGCGCCAGCAGCGCGGGTTCAAACTTGACTTCGGTACACCAGCACGGCGGCTGGGGCTGGCCGGTGGCGCGCTGGCGTTCCATCGCGCAGCCATTGGGCTGTCCACACAGCGGGCACGTGCCGGGGTTGATGGCGGGCGCGGTGTCGGATGGGTTCTGGGGTGCGGTGGCAGTCATGGTGGGGTGGGCGTTGGGGGCGGTCAGTTTAGCAAGCGCTCTTCAACTGCCCAAAGCAAAAAATTCGCGAATGCGACTGAGTAAATCATCTTTGGCGTGGGTGTCTTGGCCGGGCAGCGGCGGAGTGGCGTTGAGTTGGGCGTGCCGTGCATCGACGATGGCGGAGATTTCTAGCGCCACTTCGGGCCGCGCTTGGATGACTTCGGCGAAACCGGCTTTGTCCAGCCGGTAGCAGTCCACATCGGTCAGGGCCAGCACAGTGGCTTGGCGGGGTTCACCGGTCAACATGCCCATTTCGCCAAAGAAGTTGCCGCCGTGCAGCGTGCCCATCGGCACCCGGCCTTGGGGCGCGTCGATCAGCACTTGGGCCTCGCCTTCGATGATGAGGTACAGCCAGTGCGCCACCGCGCCTTGGCGGGTGATGGTGTCGCCCGCCACAAAGGGGGCGTGGATCAGGTGGCGGGCCAAGGCGTGCTGCTCGGGGCTGGGCAGATGCGCGAAGAGTTCGGTTTGCTGGATGGCGGCGAGGCGGCGCTGTTCGTCGCGCTGGGTGGATGTGCTGTGCCAGTCGGTTGGGGCGTGCAGGTTGAGGCGTTCTTCACGCGGCAAGGCCAAGCGGATGCTGTGGCGGGCGAGGGCGGCCAAGGCGTGTTGACGCACGTCGGAGTCGGTGGGATCGTCGCGGGCGGGGTCGTCCAGCCAGTAGCGCAGGGTGTAGTGGTGGGCGGCGGCGCTGACTTCCATCAGCACGGCGCTGGGTGCGGGCTCGCGCAGCACGTTGGCAATGGCGGCATCGCGTGCGGCGTGTTCCAGCGTGGCGATGACGCGGCTGGGCGGGATGTCGGGGTCAATCTTGAACACCAAGTTGCGCCGCCACGCCCGTGGTGTGGCGTGGTGGGCGCGCAGCACGGCAAAGCGGTTTTTCATGAGGGCGCTATTGGGAATGATGACCAGCTCGCCCTGGCGGGTGCGGATGCTGGTGTAGCGCCAGCGCACGTCCATCACTTGGCCTTGCAGCTCGTCGATGCGCACCCAGTCGCCCACGCTGAGGGAGTTGTCCAGTTGCAGGGTGACGCCGCCCAGCACGTTGCCCAGGGTGTCTTGCATGGCAAACACCAGCGCGCCCGTGATGAGCGCCGAGGTGGTGAAGAGCTGGTTGGGCTCGACCCCCATCAATTTAAGCCAGACCAGCCCCCACGCAATCGACAAGCCGGTGCTGCTCAAGTCTTGCGCGATGCGCGGGGTGGGCATGTTCAGCCCCGGCAACAGGCCCCGAAACACCCACACCGCCAGCACCTGAATCGTCCCCAAGCCCAGCAGCATCAGGGCACTGCGCTGCGCCACTTGCGCGCCTAAGCTGCCCGAGTCAAACAGATGTCCGGCACCCAGCGCGAGCGCGCACAGCAGCAGTGCTCCCCATGCCAGCCGCAGTGATCGGCGCTGAACAGGAAGCAGCAGCGCAAACAGCAGCGCCGTCAGCACGACAACCAACAAGGCGCTGTGCAGCGCCTGTTGTTGCTCAAAAAACAATGTCCAGAAATTCAAAAGCCCGCCTTTCGCGCTGTTGGCGGGGCAGGCACAGGGCCTGCGCGGGGTGCGGCTAGCGCAGCTTGCCGTCGCGGGTGACCATGCCTAACTCCACATACTTGCTGCCGTGATTTTGACCGGGGCCGTAGGTCACCACAAAACCGCCAGTGTCATAGCGCCCCAAGGTCTGCATGGCGCTGAGCAAGGCGTGTGCGTCGCCGGGTTTTTTGCTGCGACGCATGGCTTCGGCCAGCACCTTGGCGCCGATGCATGCTTCAAGCTGCGTGCTGTTCATGACTTGGGTGAATCCTGCGTCCTGCATGGCCTTGGCGCATTCGGTCACCACCGGCAGGCGCGAGCTGGGGCTGGGTGTGACTTGGCTGATCGACACGCCCGCCGCCGCTTCGCCCGCTGCTTGAATGTACTGCTGCGCCCCCACGAATGACAGGCTGGACATAGGCACATGGTTACCGCGCGCCGCAATTTGGCGCGAGATCTCCGCAGCCGGGCCTGAGAGCACGGTGTTGATGATGACGTCAGGCTTCGACGCCAGCAGTTGGGTGATTTGGCTGGCCTCGACACTGGCATTGCGCTTGAGTGGGAAAGAGAACGCAGTTTTACCCTGGCGCTTGAGGTAGTCGTTGACCGCCGTGTAGTTTTGTTGACCGACTTCATCGTCGTAATGCACCACGGCGATTTGGCGTGCTCCCATGCCTGTCCACATGGTGAGCATTTTCTCCAGCTCGTCGGCATAAGAAGCGCGCAGGGTGTAGACCACAGCGGGCGCTTGCCGCACCTGCTGCGCACCAGAGAAGGGCGCGAAAAACAGCACTCCAGCCGAGTTGGCCAAGGGCATAGCGTCCAGGCTCAGCGTGGCCGAGGCGTAGCCGAACAGGGCTATCGCGCTGTGACTTCCCAGTAGTTTGGTGGTGTTGGCTGCGGCGGTTTTGCGGTCATTGGCATCGTCTAATGTGACCAGTTCGACCGGCTTACCTGCAATGCCGCCTTTGGCATTGATGGATTTGAAATAGGCCAACGCGCCGTCTCGGATGTCGCGGCCGAATGTGGCATTCGAGCCGCTCAATGGCGCTGACTGCCCCACCACCCACGCTTCTTGCGCCTGAGCCCAACTGCCGCCAGCGCAGCACGCGCCGAGCATCAACCATTGCCACCATGTTTTTGTTGCCATCGTTGTCTCCATTGCATTGCATTGCAATGGTTTCATGATGACTTTTTACTTACTTGACAACCAGAGGGTTGCCCCCGAGCGGGACAACCCTTGCCCAGCTTACAGCACGCCCATTTTGCGGGCGGCTTCGGTCAGCTCGGCGCGGAAGGCTGGGTGGGCGATGCTGATCAGCTCTTGCGCACGTTGCTTGGCGCTCTTGCCGCGCAACTGGGCCACGCCGAACTCGGTGACCACGTAGTTGATGTCGTTCTTGCTGGTGCTGACGTGCGTGCCCGGTGTCAGCGTGGGCACGATGCGGCTGATGGTGTCGTCCTTGGCGGTCGAGGGCAGCACGATGAAGGCTTTGCCGCCCTTGGATCGGTTGGCGGCGCGCACAAAGTCCGTTTGGCCGCCGGTGCCGGAGTAGGGCACGTGGCCCAAGCTTTCGGAGCCGCACTGGCCCAGCAAGTCGATTTGCAGCGTGGCGTTGATGGCCATGAGCTTGTCGTTTTGCCCAGCGGTGTAGGGGTCGTTGGTGAAGTCCACCGGGTGCATTTCAATGCCCGGATTGCGGTGGATAAATTGGTACAGCTTCTTCGAACCCAGCGCAAACGTGGCAATGCTCTTGCCCGGCATGAAGTTCTTCTTGCGGTTGGTGACCACGCCTTGCTCAATCAGCGTCAAGATGCCGTCGCCGATCATTTCGGTGTGGATGCCCAAATCGCGCTTGTCGGTCAGTTGCATCACCACGGCGTCGGGAATGCCGCCGTAGCCAATTTGCAGCGTGGAGCCGTCGTCGATCATGTCGGCCACGTACTTGCCAATGGCTTGTTGCACCGGGCCGATGGTGGGCAGGCCCACTTCCATCACCGGCGCATCGTTTTCGACCAGCGCTGCCACTTGTGAGATGTGGATGTGGCAGTTGCCAAAAGCGTAGGGCACGTTGGGGTTGACTTCCAGCACCACGGCGCGCGCCTTGGCGATGGCGGCCATCGTGTAGTCCGCTGTCAGGCCCAGCGAGAAGTAGCCATGCTCGTCCATCGGCGAGGCCAGCGCGAACACCACGTCGGCGGGCATCAGGCCGCGTTCGATCAGGCTGGGCATCTCCGAAAAGTAGCTGGGGATGAAGTCGATCGAGCCATCTTTGCCGCCAGCACGCGATGCGCCGCTGAAAAAGTAAGCCACGTGACGCACGTGCTCGGTGGTGGTGGGGTCGAGAAAGCCGTACTTGCGCACCACCAAAATTTGCCCCACCTTCACATCGCGGAAGTTGCGGCGTTGCTCGGACAAAGCGGTCAGCAGCGCGGGGGGCTCACCGACGGCGGTGGGCACGACGATGAAATCGCCATCACGAACTTGGCTGAGTGCGGCATCGGCAGTGCCGCGTTTTTGCTGATACAGGTGTTGAGCAGACATGCGCGCAGGGCTTTCTTGGTTCGGGCTAGAGGGCTGGAATGAAGGATTTGGGATGGTAGTGGAAAGCAACCCATCCGAGTACCGTCAGGTGTCGCCTGTGTGCCGCAGCTCTTGTGCCATCAGTTTCATCAAGTTAAGGGTAAATACCGTTGCGCATGAGCAACAAAATTGCTCCATATTGGAACAGTGCTGCCGATGGCACTTGTTCCAACTTCAAAAATGATGCTTCAGCTTGGTGCAATGAATCTGTAACCTTGACTTGGCGCAAGCAAATACGCCGGGCGCTTTCTACGATGAAGCCTAGATATTCCACAGACTGGCTTTACAGGAGAAACATCATGAAGCTCTCTCATTTGTTGCGTGCCGGAAGTTTGGCGGTCACAGCTTTGCTGGCCTTGGGCAGCGCCCACGCTGCCGACGACGCAGCCATGCTCAAGCTGGCCAGTTCCAGCGGTTGCATGACTTGCCATCACATCGAGCCAGGCGGCAAGATGGCCAACGGCATGGCCCCCATCGGCCCCGCTTGGAAGGACGTGTCCACCAAGTACCAAGGTCAAAAAGATGCAGCCAAGCAACTCACCGCCACGGTGTTGGCAGGCTCCAACCCTTACGAAAGTCACTGGAAGGGCAAGGTCAGCGGTTTGGCCATGCCGCCCAACAAAGTCGCCATCACCGAGGCTGACGCAGGCAAGCTGGTGCAGTGGATTTTGGCGCTGAACGACAAGAAATAAGCCCCTTGCTGGGTCGCGTGCCCGCCACAGCGGGCGAGCAAAATCCCGAAAAATAAGGTGATTTTGTGGAGGTTAGGGGCTGTTCTCTAGGGAAAACCCGTAGATTCGACGCATGGTTAACTCTCCTGCCTCCCCTTCTTCCTTGCGCAAAGCGGCGCGGCGCATGCCACGCCGTCGGCTTGATTTCGTTCCGATTCGCGCCATCCCGCCCACCGAACGGGCGCGCATCGTCCAACATTTGCAGGGGCTAGAGCCCCACGACCGCTACTTGCGTTTTGGCTACGCAGCCAACGACGAGCAAATTCAGCGCTATGTCGATGGCCTGGACTTCGAGCGCGATCAAATTTTTGGCATCTACAACCGCAGGCTGCACCTGATTGCGATGGCGCATTTGGCCTTTGCGTTGGATCGGCAATACGCCTCTTGCGCTGAATTTGGCGTGTCGGTGCAAGCTGCGGCGCGGGGCCGTGGCTATGGCAAGTTGCTGTTCAATCGGGCGGTGGTGCATGCGCGCAACCAAGGCGTGGGCATGTTGTTCATTCACGCGCTGACTGAAAACACCATCATGCTGGGCATTGCCCACCAAGCTGGCGCGCGGGTGCATCGTGATGGCTCTGAAAGCGAAGCGCGCCTGATGCTGCCGCCCGCTACCCTTGATACCCGTGTCAGCGAGATGGTGGAGCGCCAGTTTGCCGAAGCCAACTACGCCATCAAGCAGCAAGCCAAGCGGGTGCGCAACCTGTTCAAACGCTTGCGGGCAGCGCCTGTGGCCGACGCGGCATCTGATGCGCTGCCGCCTGCTCCTTGAATGAGGGTGGCGACGCGAGCGAGGCGGTCATGCATTTGGGCTATCCTTAGGGCTTCATCACTACCGCACGTCCTGCACTTTTAGGCTGTGTCCGATCCCCATCCCGCGCGCGCTGCTGAGCGCGAAGACAAGCGCACCTTCCTGCAAAAAATCGCTGAGTTCATTCACCCTGGGCCTGACTCGGCGGAGGAACTGATCGAAACCTTGGTTGATGCCGAAGACAACCACGTCATCAACGCCGAAAGCCGCGCCATGCTGGAAGGCGTGATTCACATGGCCACCATGACGGCTGGCGATGTGATGGTCGCCGCGCCCCGCATGGACTTGATCGACATTGCCGCGCCCTATGACGAGCTGCTGCAACAAGTGATTGAGGCCGGGCACTCGCGCTTTCCCGTCTTTGAAGGCGAGACCGAAAACATCATCGGCATCTTGATGGCCAAGGACTTGCTCAAGCTGCAACGCAGGCCGGGGCTGAGCATTCGGGCGCTGCTGCGTCCGGCGGTGTTCGTGCCCGAGAGCAAGGGTTTGAATGACCTGCTGCGCGACTTCCGGGGCAACCGCAACCACCAAGCCATCGTGATCGATGAGTTTGGCCGCACGGCGGGCCTGATCACCATTGAAGATGTGCTGGAAGAAATCGTCGGTGAAATCGAAGACGAATTCGACATCGCCGAAGACGAAGGCGACATCATGAGCATGGCCGACCGCAGCTTTCGCGTGCGCGGTGACACACCGATTGAGCGCGTGAACGAGGCTTTTGGTGTGACCTTGGTCAGCGCTGACCCTGATGAAGATTTCGACACCATCGGCGGCTTGGTTGCGCACGAGATGGGCCACGTGCCCCGGCGCGGCGAGCTGCATCACCTTGCTGGGTTGACTTTTGCCACGCTGCACACCAAAGGCGGTGCGGTGCGCTGGTTCAAAGTGACGACGCAAACCCCACCGGCTGCGCAGGGCTGATTCGCGTGCTGCGATGGCGTGCGTTTGTGCCCACGGTGGCGCTGCTGCTGGCCGGATGGGCGCAAGCCGCCGCGCTGGCCGCACCGTGGAATGGTGAACCCCAAGGTTGGTTGCAACTGCTCAGTTTGACGCTGCTGGTGTGGCTGCTGCGCGGCGTGGCGCAGTCTGCCGATGCGGGCGTGGGCCGTGCTTTGCGCCGCGCCGCAGGGCTGGGTTGGGTGTATGCGCTGGCATGGCTGGCGGGCACGTTTTGGTGGTTGTTCATTTCCATGCACACCTATGGCGGGCTGGCTGCGCCGCTGGCGGTGCTGGCCGTGCTGACGCTGGCGGGCGCGCTGGCCTTGTTTTACATGCTGGCGTGCGTGGGATTTGTGCGGGTGCTGGTGCAGCGCCCGCAGGCGGCGTGGCTTATTTCCGCGCTGGTATTTGCGCTGCTGTGGACGCTGGCCGAGCTGGTGCGCGGGCGCTGGTTGACGGGTTTTCCGTGGGGCGCTATTGGCTACGCCCACACCGACAGCTGGCTCGCAGGCTACGCGCCGTGGCTGGGTGTCTACGGACTGGGCGCGGTGGCGGCGGGCGTGTCGGGCTTGGTGGCGGGGCTGCTGCCTTTGCCAGGCTCGTCTTGGGGTACCGCTGTGGCCGCGCTGCGCACCCGTTGGCCTGCGCTGGCGGCGCTGGTGGTGGCGCTCACGCTGCCGCTGGGCTTGCAGGCGCTGTGGCCCAGCTTTACCAGCAGCACCGGCACGCGCACCGTGGCGCTGCTGCAAGGCAATATCCCGCAAAACGAGAAATTTCTGCTCAGCACAGGCGTGGTCACTGCGCTCAATTGGTACGGCCAAGAGCTGCACCGCAGCAGCGCCAGCTTGGTCGTGGCACCCGAAACCGCCATGCCCTTGCTGCTGCGACGGCTGCCCGAAGGCTATTGGGATGGTCTGGTCGAGCGCTTTGCCAGCGGTGACCAAGCCGCGCTGATCGGCGTGCCGCTGGGCAGCTTCCAAGACGGCTACACCAACTCGGTGTTGGGCTTGCAGCCGGGGCTGGCCGCGCCTTACCCGTATCACAAGCACCACCTCGTGCCCTTTGGCGAGTTCGTGCCGCCCAGCTTCAAGTGGTTTGTGCGGCTGATGAACATCCCGCTCGGCGAATTCAGCCGGGGCGCGCTGGTGCAGCCTTCGATGGCGTGGCAAGGCCAGCGTTACGCCCCCAACATCTGCTACGAAGACTTGTTCGGCGAAGAACTCGCCGCCCGCTTTGACGATCCGGCCTTGGCCCCGACCGTGCTGGTCAACGTCAGCAACATTGGCTGGTTTGGCGACGGCGCGGCCATCGACCAGCATTTGCAAATCTCGCGGATGCGCTCGCTGGAGCTGGAGCGCCCCATGCTGCGCGCCACCAACACCGGCCCCACCGTCATCATTGACCACCACGGGCGCGTCACGCACAGCTTGCAGCGGGCCACTCGCGGCGTGCTGGAAGGCGAGGTAGAAGGCCGCAGCGGCACCACGCCTTACACCCGCTGGGTGGGCGCATGGGGGCTGCTGCCGCTGTGGTTGCTGGCGGTGCTGGTGCCGGGTGCGGTGCTGTGGATGGGTCGCCGCAGACGCTGAATGCGGCCTTGCGGCGGCGTGGCCCGTAAAATCACCGATCCACGCAACTTCGCGCTGCGCACCAGTTGTCGGCCCGCGCCTTCGTGCAGGGCGGCCCCAGTTCTGGATTGCCACACACCTATGCTCACGTTCCAACAAATCATTCTCAAACTCCAGT
>CALMOI010000130.1 GCA_937871735.1 uncultured Comamonadaceae bacterium | reverse complement strand
GATCATGGCCGACAAGTACCGCAATGCCGTGTACTTGGGCGAGCGCGATTGCTCGATGCAGCGCCGCCACCAAAAAGTGATCGAGGAAGCGCCTGCACCCGGCATTCCGCGCAAGCTGATCGAGCGCATTGGCGAGCGTTGCGTTACCGCCGTGAAAAAGCTGGGCTACCGTGGCGCGGGCACCTTCGAGTTCTTGTACGAAGACGGCGAGTTCTACTTCATTGAAATGAACACCCGCGTGCAAGTGGAGCACCCAGTGACGGAGCTGATTTCGGGCGTGGACATTGTGCGCACCCAAATCATGGTGGCTGCGGGCGAGAAACTGCCGTTTTCTCAGCGCCATATCCAGTTGCGCGGCCACGCCATTGAGTGCCGTATCAACGCCGAAGACGCATACAAGTTCACGCCTTCGCCGGGCCGTATCACCACTTGGCACGCGCCGGGCGGGCCGGGCGTGCGCGTGGATTCGCACGTGTACACCAACTACTTTGTGCCGCCCAACTACGACTCCATGATCGGTAAAATCATCGTCCACGGTGACACCCGCGAACAAGCCTTGGCGCGCATGCAAACGGCGCTGCTGGAAACCGTGGTCGAAGGCATCAGCACCAACATTGCGCTGCACCGCGATTTGATGGTCGATGCCAAGTTCATGGCCGGTGGTACCAACATCCATTATTTGGAAGAGTGGCTCAGCCATCGCACGCGCTGATGCCCGTGTGTTCCCAGCGGCCTGCGGGCCGCGCTCCCGTGATCGTGAAAGTGTGAGCCATGTTTGAACTGTGCCTGATGTGTCCCGAAGATCGGGTGGAGTGGGTGAGCGACGCCCTGGACGCGCTCGATGCCCTGAGCGTGTCCGTCGAAGACGCTGATGCGCAAACCGATGCTGAACAGGCGCTGTTCGGTGAACCCGGCATGCCGCCGCCCAAAGACGGCTGGCAGCGTTCGCGCATCTTGGCGCTGTTCCCCGCTGAAGCGGCGGCGCAAGAGGCAGCGGCTTTGTTGACCGCGCAAGAGTTCTTCGACGGCTGCCAAGTGTTGGGCGTGCGGGCTGTGGCCGATCAAGATTGGGTGCGTTTGACGCAATCGCAGTTTGCCCCGGTCGAGATCACGCCTGAGTTCTGGATCGTGCCCACTTGGCACGAAGTGCCGCTGCAAGCGCAAAAAATCATCCGCCTTGACCCTGGTTTGGCCTTTGGCACGGGCACGCATCCCACCACGCGCATGTGTTTGCGCTGGATTGCGCGCCAAAACGCACCGCTGGGTCGTGTGCTGGACTACGGCTGCGGCTCAGGCATTTTGGCGATTGGTGCGGCCAAGCACGGCGCTGTGCAGATTGACGCAGTAGACATCGACGATGCCGCCGTGACCTCGACGCATTTGAATGCCGAAGCCAACCACGTGCAGCTCAACGCGGGCTTGCCCGATCGGGCGCAAGGCACGTACCACACCGTGCTGGCCAACATCTTGGCCACGCCGCTCAAGGTGCTGGCCCCGCTGCTGTGCGCGCACGTGGCCGATGGTGGATCTTTGGTGCTGGCTGGTATCTTGGCGCGGCAGGCCGACGAGCTGAAAGCAGCTTACGCGCCCTACCTTGCGTTGGATGTGGCCGACACCGAAGACGGCTGGATTTTGATGACTGCCCGCCGCTGAGTTTCGCGCCCAGCGGGCCAAGTGGGCTTGGGCAGTCAGCCCCTACAATCTGACGACCATGAGCCTGATCACCCGCTGCCCCGCCTGTGGGACGCTGTTTCGAGTCGTCCCCGACCAACTCCGGATTTCTGAGGGTTGGGTTCGGTGCGGTCAGTGTGATGAAGTATTCGATTCCTCGGGGCACATGCAAACCCCGGTGCCCAGCCCAAGCCCCGTTCCGGCAGCGTCCGCCATCTTGATTGCCGACGACGGTTTGGCCGATGATCTGGATGCGGTTCAATTGGATGTTGAGCGTTACTTGGATCTGGCCGCTCCGCCACCCGAGCCTGTGACGTCCCCGCGCCCCACGACGGCCCAGGTACCACAGCCCCCGCAGCCCTCATTGCCCCCGCTGCGACCTCCTGCGCCGGTGCTTCCGCCACCGACAGTGGCACCAACTCCAGCGCCGACTTTCGCTCCGCCTCCAACCCCAGCGCCAACCCCGGTGCCCACTGCGGCTCCTTCGCAGTCGCCCAAACCTTCACCGACGCCCGCACCCAGAGCGTGGGACGAGCACGACGATGTGCCCACGCTCTTGGCTTCG
>CALMOI010000129.1 GCA_937871735.1 uncultured Comamonadaceae bacterium | reverse complement strand
GGTGCTTTTTTTTATGCCTTAACAGCCTTTCAGGCCGCCGAGTGACGCGTGAATCAGCCCACGCTGATAGATGACCAGCTCTCGGCCTTCCTGATAGCGTAAAGATATGGCACAAGAATCGCACCCTCCTCCCATCCTCGACGCGCGCTGGCAAACCTTTCTGCGCGTGGCTGAGGCGGGCAGCCTCAGCAAGGCCGCAACTGCCTTGGTGATGCCCCAATCGATGGTGAGTCGGGCCATTAGCCATTTGGAGCGCCAATGCGGCGAGCAGCTGTTTGTACGCACCGGGCGCGGCGTGACCTTGACCGAGTTCGGCGCACGACTCATGCCCCGGGTCGCCCAATTGGCAAGCGATGCAGAGTCACTCATTGAGGACATCCGGGAAGCGCGAGGCCAGATTGTGGGTGAGGTACGGATTGGCCTGCTGCCCACAGCCGTGGCTCGCTATTGCGGACCGCTTTGTGCCCAGGTTCGCGCCCAAATGCCTGGGGTTCGCTTGCATCTGGTCGAAGGTGCCAGTGCGCAGCTCGAAGAGCAACTGCGCGAAGGACGGCTGGACATGGCCGTGGTGCTGCGCGAAAGCCCGGACGATATCGACGACGAGCGCATCCTTGCGCGCATTCCGCTGCATCTCGTGGGCCGTCACGGTGATGAGGCGGTCATGCAAGGGGATGTACCTCTGGCCAGACTGTCGGGTCTGCCGCTGGTGGTACCCAGCCGACCGCACCTGCTGCGCGCCCGCCTTGATCGCCTGGCAGATGCGCACGGTTTGCGGCTGAACGTGGTGACCGAAGCGGACTCGGTGCAGTTGCAGTGCGAGGTGGCGGCAGTGGGTGGTGCCTACGCGATCATGTCGATTGCCGGAGTCATGGGCGCGCGGCTTGCGTCCGCGCCCATCGTGCATCCGACGCTGGAGCGCTTCGTCGTGCTAGCCGTGTCGCCGCGACGGCCCCACACGCGTGCCACGCGCGAGGTGCACAGGCTGATCGGCGCTTTGGCCGACGGCCTCTGAGCCATCGATTTTCAGCAACTCTCCTATCCAGTCGCAGCAGTACCCAGGCGGCAGCGGCCTGCCTAAGCTATGTGCATCTCAACAGAACACATAGCCCATGTCTGAAACAACCAGCCCCGAACCGCTTGCTCCGACCCTGATGTTGACTGACGCGGACGTCGCCGCGCTTGCTGACTGGCCATCGGCAGTTGGTGCCCTGTCCAAGGCCTATGGCATGGACGTGAGCCTCGCCATGGTGCCGCCGCGTTCAATGGCGCGCGGCGATGGCATTTGGTTGCGCGGCCTGAGCGCCATCGCGCCCACCGGCTCAACTATGGGGTGCAAGCTGATTGCTGCGTCCCCGCGCGCTCGCCGCGCTAGCTATTTGATCGCGCTGTTCGATCAGCAGACCATGGCCCTCGCCGCCTTGATCGATGGCAACCGCGTGACAGGCTTGCGCACGGCCGCCACTGCGGCTTTGGCGGTGGATCGCCTCGCGCCGCAACGGCCGCTGCGCGTGGGCGTCATTGGCTCGGGCTTCGAGGCGCGCGGCGCACTTGAATGCTTGGCCGCCGTGCGCCAGATCCAATCGGTGCGCGTATTCAGCCCCACACCCGCGAGCCGTGAACGTTTCGCCGAAGGCTTTCGTCCGGCGTTGCAGATTACCGCCGCCGAGTCGCCAGAGGCGGCGGTGCAAGACGTCGACGTGGTGCTGTGCGCAGCGCGCAGCCGCGACGAAACACCCGTGCTGCGTGGCGCTTGGCTGCCAGACGGTGCCACTGTGGTGTCGCTGGGCTCAACCCTGCCCGAACAGCGCGAGGTGGATGAGCAAACCATGGCCCGCGCCGTCTGCATCGTGGCCGACATGCCCGAAGAAGTGGAACACGACACGGGCGACGCTATCGCCGCTACGCGCTCGGGCATTGACCTTTCGACCAAGTTGGTGCCGCTTACCGAGCTGGTCACAGGTCGCCTCACGCCGCGCCACACCGCCAATGACATCGTGCTCTACAAGTCCGTCGGTTCGGCACTGCAAGACATCGTCATCGCTGAAATGCTGCTGGCGCGTGCGCGTCAACAGGGGCGCGGCGTTCTGCTGCCAGCGAGCATCGTGCCCGTTTCAAAGTAACCCATCCAAACCGATTCACAAGGAATTCCATGGCTCTCTACAAGAAATCAGACGCTCGCGCCTGGGCACGTCAACACCTCGTCGGCTGTTCCGCCGTCAGCATTCCGAGCTACAGCAACGACCTGAAGCACCTCAACGAACGCGGCATTCGCCACGACATTGAGCGTGTCGTCAAATTAGGGTTCACCTACACGCTGCTCTGCTCCGAAGTCGCCATCACAGCCGAGGAGAACGCCCAATTCACCGCCTTGGCGCGCGACACCGCCGGTGGCAAGCTCGGCCTGTTCTTCCACGCATCGTTTGGCACGCTGGCCGACAACATCGAAGCCGTCAAACTGGCCGAGAAGGCCGGGGTTGACCTGGTGCTGTTGTCGTATCCGTCGACCTTTTGGCCCACCAGCGAACAAGATATCTACGACTACACCAAGGCATTCTGTGACGCCACCGATCTGGGCGTGATGCTGTTTCCCATTCCCACCTGGGGTTTTGAGCGCGTACACCCAGCCGGTATGTCGCTGGAGCTGGTGCGCCGCTTGTTGAAAGACTGCCCCAACATCGTTGCCATCAAGTCCGAGCAGGGCTTTCCGCTGCCCGCTGGCATCTGCGAGATGTACCACCATTTCCGGGACGAAGTCGTCATCAGTTGCCCCATCGAATCCGACGCGATCCCGCTGATGAGCCTGATGGATTTGCAGTTCTCAGGTACCAGCAATACGCAGTGGATGGGCGACTACTACCCGCGTGCCTTCAAACTCGCCCGCAGCGGCCGTTTCGAGGAAGCGATGGAGTTGTACTGGAAGGTCAACCCCGCCCGTCAGGCCAACACCGCTGCGTCGGCCGCATCGGCACCGGCCATCGGTGCGCTCAACCGCACGCAATGGAAGTACCAGGATTGGCTCGCAGGTTTCAACGGTGGGCCGTTGCGTGCGCCCTCGCTGCGCATTCCCGACCGTTTCATGAAGTCCTTGCGCCAGGGGCTTGTCGCTTCGGGCTGTGAAGTCACGCCTGACCCCGACTCGGCGTTCATCGTTGGCCGCCATCCCTGCTAAAGAAAGAACCACGATGCGACATTTACTGAAGGATCCGACGCTCTGGCGCGAAGCCGCCTACATCAACGGCGAATGGTTGACCGAAACGCCACATGGCCGCTATGCGCTGCACAACCCGGCCGACGGGGCGCTTCTCACCGAACTGCCACGCTGCCGCGAGGACGAGACGCGCCGGGCCATTGACGCTGCACAAGCCGCCTTTGTCCCTTGGCGGCGCACCACCGCCAAGGCGCGTGGCGAGGTGCTGCGGCGCTGGTACGAGCTGATCGTGCAGCACAAGGAAGACTTGGCCACGCTGATCACGCTGGAAGAAGGCAAGCCGCGGGCCGAAGCACGCGGCGAGATCGACTACGCTGCTGGCTTCGTGCGCTGGTTCTCGGAAGAAGCGACACGCGTGCGCGGCGACGTGATTCCGGGCGTCAAGGAGACGCAACGCATCATGGCGCTGCGCGAGCCCATCGGTGTCTGCGCAGCGATCACACCGTGGAATTTCCCTGCCGCGATGATCACACGCAAGGCTGGCCCGGCGCTGGCTGCGGGCTGCACGATGGTGGTCAAACCGGCGAGCCAGACACCGATGACGGCGCTTGCGCTGGCCGAGCTGGCGCACCGCGCTGGCATACCGGCGGGCGTGTTCAGCGTGCTCACCGGCAACGACACGCGTGCCATCGGCGGCGAGCTCACCGCCAACCCGCTGGTGCGCAAGATCACCTTCACCGGCTCCACCGAAGTCGGGCGCACGCTGCTGGTGCAGGCGGCGCAGACCATCAAAAAGTGCTCGATGGAGCTGGGCGGTAATGCGCCGTTTATCGTCTTCGACGACGCCGACCTTGACGCCGCCGCCGACGGCGTGATGCAAGCCAAGTTCCGCAACACCGGCGAGTCATGCATCGGTGCTAACCGGGTGCTGGTGCAGTCGGGTGTCTATGACGCGCTAGCCGCACGCATCGTCGAGCGTGTAGCCAAGCTGCGTGTAGGCAACGGCCTCGAAGAGGGTGTGAACCTCGGCCCGCTCATTGATGCGGGCGGCGTCGAAAAGGTGGAGGAGCATGTGGCCGACGCGCTGGCGCATGGCGCACGTCTGCTGCATGGCGGTCGCCGCCACGCGCTGGGCGGCAACTTTTACGAGCCGACGGTGTTGGCAGACGCTACGCCGGCCATGCGCATCGCCCACGAGGAAACTTTCGGCCCGGTAATGCCGCTGTTTCGCTTCGAGACCGACGACGAGGCCATTGCGATGGCCAACGACACGGATTTCGGCCTCGCCGCCTACCTGTACAGCCGCGACGCAGCACGCATCTGGCGCAATGCAGCACGCATCGAGTCGGGCATGGTCGGCATCAACTGCGGGATGATCTCTAACGAGGTGGCTCCCTTCGGCGGCATCAAGCAAAGCGGCTTGGGCCGCGAGGGCTCGCACCTAGGCATCGATGAATACGTGGAAGTGAAGTACCTGTGCTGGGACGGGCTGGATGTCGCTGGCGTTTGATTGCGCCATGAATGCCTCCAGCGCAGCGTGACACTCAAATCAAATTGCGCATCGCCCGCGCTGTCTCTTGCAACACGGGCAGCACGCGGGCGACGGCATCGTCACTGCTTTCGTGGTTCATGGGCATGGAGACATTCAAGCCGCCGATCAAATTGCCGTGGCGGTCAATCAGCGGCACGGCGACGCCTCGGTAATTGAGCTCCAGTTGCTGCTCTGACATCGACCAGCCTTGGGCGCGAATGCGGGCGCATTCCACGCGCAGCCGGTCTTTGCTGGTGATGGTGTACGAGGTGAACGCCTTGAGCTGCACATGCTCCAGCCAGTGGTCAAAGTAAGCCGCATCACCGAGAGACAACAGCAAAATGCCCGCCGCCGTCACCTGTGCGGGCACGCGCGCGCCCAGCACAAAGCCGGTGTTCATGCTGCGGTTGGAACCATTGCGGGCGATGTAAACCGTCTCATCGCCATCAAGCACGCTGACGTAGGCGATTTCTTGCGTGCCCGCTGTGATGCGCTGCAAAAACGGCTGGACGATGCGCGGCAAGCGCGCCGACTCCAAGTAACTCTGCCCCAAACGCAGCACACGCGGCGTGAGCCAAAACAGTTTGCCATCCGTATCGACATAGCCCAAATGCGCCAGCGTCAGCAGGTAGCGACGTGCGGCGGTGCGTGTCATGCCACAGCGCTGGCCAGCTTGACTGGCGGTCAAACGCGGGTTGGCATCGTCAAAGCTTTCGATGATGGACAGGCCTTTTTCAAGGCCCGCAATCCAATCGCGCTTGTCTAAAGGGCTGGAAATGTCAGGAGGCATGGTGCGATTTTGCGGTCTGTTGCCAACCCTGCTGGTTCGGGTTAAACCCTCATTTTGATCGATGATCGATCAGCGACGTTCGAATATCGCTTTTTTAGGGTATTTCACGCTTCTTTTTTCAGCAAGTAGTGACTAAAGTTCGCAGCAACCGTCGGGCTTTGAACGATAAGCGAACACAGCGATCCGCTTGACGCCCGGTTTCTTCACCCAGGGCATTGCCGCCCTCTTCGCTCACCTCCAAGGAGACATCGTCATGCAAAAACGCTTCACCCTCAAACTGCTGACCGCTTGCGCACTGCTCACCTGTGGCACAGCCAGCTTCGCGGAAGACACGATCAAGGTGGCCAATATCGTGGAACTGTCAGGCGCGGGAGCCACGGCGGGCACCAACTTCAAAAACGGGGTGGAGCTGGCGGTCAAAGAGATCAACGCCGCAGGCGGCATTTTGGGCAAGAAGATCGTCACCAACACCTCTGACACCCAAACCAACCCCGGCGTGGCCAAAGGCTTGACGCAAAAAGCCGTGGATGACGGCACCTTTGCCATCTTTGGCCCGGTGTATTCGGGCTCGATCATGGTGTCGATGGCCGAAAGCCGCCGCGCTGAAGTGCCGAACTGGACGGGTGGCGAAGCCGCTTCCATCACCCAGCAAGGCAACCCTTACGTGTACCGCACGGCGTTTGGCCAGTCGTTTTCGTTCCCGAAAGTGGCGCGTTACATCACCGGCAAGTCCAAGAGCTTGGCCATCATTTATGTGAACAATGACTTCGGCAAGGGCGGCTTGGACATGATGCGCAAGTCGCTGGCGAATTCGCCCACCAAGATCGCCGCTGAAATCTCGACCGATTCGGGCCAAGTGGACTTCTCGGCTGCCGTGCTCAAGGCCAAGCAAAGCAATGCGGACGCGTTGTTCGTCTACACCAACGAAGAAGAATCGGCCCGCGCCCTGCGCGAGTTGCGCAAGCAAGGCTGGAACAAACCCATCATCGGCGAAACCACGTTGACCGGCCAAAAGGTGATTGAGCTGGCCGGTGACGCCGCCAACGGCGCAGTCGCCCACGTCGGCCTGACGGTGGACGCGCCCAACCCCGAGATGCTGAAGTTCAAAGCCAACTTCTACCGCGACTACAAGTACATCTCTGACCACAACGGCATCAAGGGCTACACCGGCGTGTACGTGCTGAAGGCCGCGATTGAAAAGGCCGGCAAGCTCGACCGCAAGGCCGTGGCGCAAGCGATGAAGGGCTTGTACGTCAGCGCCAAAAAGTACCCCGGCGTGATCATGGATGTGAGCTTTGATGCCAACGGCGACTTGGATCGCGAAAGCTTCATGGTCGAGGTCAAGAACGGCAAGCAAGAAGTGGTGGCCGTGTTGCCCGCATTGAACGCCCCCGCCGCTGCCGCCGCCAAGAAGTAAAGCGCACTGTCACACACCGATGCCCAGTCCACCATGACCGACTTTCTCCAACTCTTCTTCAGTGGCCTGGCCACCGGTGCGATTTACGCGCTGGCGGCGCTGGGCTTCACGCTGCTGTGGCAGGCCAGCGGCACCATCAACTTTGCCCAAGGCGAATTTGTGATGCTGCCCGCTTTCATGATGCTGGCCTTCATGTCGTTTGGCGCGCCGCTGCTGGTCAGCTTTGTGCTGACGGCGGTGTTGGCGGTGATCGTGCTGGGCTGGGTGTTCAAGCGCGGCATTGTTGATCCGCTGTTCAAGTTCGGCATGATGCCGATCGTGGTGGCAACCATCGGCTTGTCGATTGCCATGCGCAACGGCGTGCGCGCCGGTTACAGCGCCGAAGCCTCGCCCTTCCCGAGTCTGTTTGCCGACCAAATCTACAACATTGCGGGCGTGACCATCACGATGTCAGACATCGGCACCTTTGTGCTGGCGATGGCGCTGGTGCTGGGCACGCAAGCCTTTTTGGCCAAGACCGTGACGGGCCGCGCCATGCAGGCCGTGGCGCAAAACACCGAAAGCGCCAGCGTGCTGGGCATCAACGTGCCGCGCATGATTTTCTACACCTTCGCCATCAACGCGGTGCTGGCAGTGGCAGCGGCCATGCTGGTCACGCCGACCTATTTAGCCAAGTTCGACATGGGCGAATCGCTGGGCAACAAGGCGTTTTTTGCGGCCATCATCGGCGGCTTCAACAACAGCCGGGGCGCATTGTTGGGCGGTTTGATCGTCGGCGTGTGCGAGAACTTGGCTGCGGCCTACATCTCGCCCGCCTACAAAGATGCGGTGGCACTGATCATTTTCATGGTCGTGATTTTGTTCAAGCCGCAAGGGCTGCTGGGCAAGAAAGAAGAGCGCAAGGTATGAAAAAACTCCATCTCATCCTCACTGCTGTGGCGGCTGTGCTGCTGCTGGTGGCTCCGCAGTTCCTCAAGAGCTACGGCGTGTATTTGCTGACGTACTGGCTGGTGTTCATCATCGCCACGATGGGTCTGAACCTGACGGTGGGCTACGCCGGGCAAAAGTCGCTGGGGCAAGCTGCGTTCTTTGGCATCGGCGCGTACACCGTGGCGATTTTGATGAAGGCAGGCATCAGCTTCTGGATCGGCCTGCCCGCTGCGGCGCTGATCTGCTTCGCCGTGGGTTTGCTCTTGGGCTTTCCTGCGCTGCGGGTGCAAGCGATTTACCTTGCGTTCGCCACGCTGGGTTTCAACACCGCGATTTGGCTGGTGATGCGCAATGAAGAGTGGCTGACAGGCGGCACCTTCGGCATCAACAACATTGCTCGCCCGGAAATTTTGGGCTTCAGCTTGGAAGGCAGTCTGCCCTATTACTACTTGGTGCTGGGCATCACGGTGCTGTTGGGCTTGCTGCTGGGCGGCTTGCTGCGCAGCCCTTGGGGCAAAGCCTTCACCGCGCTGCGCGACAACCCGATCCGCGCCGAAAGCCTGGGTATCGACATCCGCAGCTACACCTTGCTGAGCTTTGCCATTGGCGCGGCTTATGCGGGCGTGGCCGGAGCGCTGTTTGCGTCGCTGGTGCAGTTCATTGAACCGGCTCCGTTCACGGTGGGCGCGTCGATCATGATGTATTTGATGGTGGTGGTGGGCGGCCCCGGCTACTTCCTCGGTCCCGTCGTCGGTGCCGCCGTGGGCGTGATCTTGCCCGAGTGGCTGCGCTTTGCGCAGGCTTGGTATTTGTTCGTGTTTGGCGCTGCCGTGGTGCTGTTGATGATCTGGCTGCCTGATGGCTTGCTCAGCATTCCTGACCGCATCCGCGCCAAGAAGCAAGCCAAAGCCGCCTCTGCCGCCCGCAGTGCTGCGGCCAAAAAAGCCGCCAAACTGGGAGCACAAGCATGACCGCCACCCCTCACCAAAACCGCCAGAAAGGCGCGCCCGTGCTCCAAGTGACCGGCCTGAAAAAGGCTTACGGCGCGATTCAAGCCGTGGGCGGCGTGAGTTTCCAAGTCATGCCGGGCGAAATTTTTGGCGTGATTGGCCCCAACGGCTCGGGCAAGACCACGCTGTTCAACTCCATGCTGGGCCAAATCACGCCTGACGCGGGCAAGATCGAACTCAACGGCAAAGACGTGACGCAGCTCGGCCCGTTGGAGCTCAACCGCCGGGGCGTGGGCCGCACCTTCCAGACACTGCAAGTCTTCGGCAAGATGAGCGTGCGCGACAACCTGATCGTCGCCGCCCAAGAGCACCAAGGCAGCATGTTCAGCCGCATGTTCGCGCCCGGTGACTCAGGTCTGGGGGCCAAGGCCGACGCCTTGATCGACCAGTTCCGCATCCGCCATGTGGCCGACAAAAAGGCGGGCGAGCTGTCTTACGGTCAGCAAAAGCTGGTCGATATTGCGATGGCCTTCATGAGCGAGCCCGACTTGGTGCTGCTCGACGAGCCTTGCGCCGGGGTCAACCCCAGCTTGGTCGGCGGCATCAGCACGCTGCTCAAAGAGCTGAACCAAAACCCCAAGATCGGCAAACACAGCTCGTTTGTGGTGATCGAGCACAACATGGACTTCGTGATGGACTTGTGCCACCGCATCATGGTGATGGTCGAAGGCAAGGTGATGGCCATTGGCACGCCCGCCGAAATCCGCGCCAACAAGCAGGTACTCGACGCCTATCTGGGCAGCTGAAACCGGGAGCCAACATGAGCACAACTGACAACATCTGCATTGAATTTGACGACGTGGTGGCCGGGTACAAGGATTTCATGATCCTTAACAACCTGAGCTTCAAAGCCACCAAAGGCTCGATCACGCTGCTGCTCGGCCCGAACGGGGCGGGCAAATCCACCGCATTGAAAGCGCTGTTCGGCCTGCTCAAGCTGCGCCAAGGCCGCATCTTGCTTGATGGCGAAAACATCGCCGGTCTGAACCAAAAAGAGCTGCTGGCCAAAGGCGTGGCCTTTGTGCCGCAGGGCCGCAACCTGTTTGGCCAACTCACCGTTTGGCAGAACTTGGAGCTGGGCGGCATCACGCTGGGCATGAAGACCACGCACGAGCGCATCCCCGAAGTGCTGGAATTCTTCCCACGTGTGAAAGAGCGCATGAACTCGATGGCCTCGGCGCTGTCGGGCGGCGAGCAAAAGCAGTTGGAAATTGGCCGCGCCCTGCTGCTGCGCCCCAAAGTCATTTTGATTGACGAGCCGTCGATTGGCCTGTCGCCACTGGTGGTGCAAGACGTGTTTCGCCTCTTGCGCCGTCTGGCCAACCAAGGTACGACGGTGCTGATGGTGGAGCAAAATGTGAAAAGTGCGCTCAAGATTTCGGACGAGGCCATTGCGCTGGAATCAGGCCGCTTGGTGCTGCAAAAACCAGCCTCCGAGTTGTTGGCCGATCCGAACATTGAGCGCTTATTCTTGGGCGGCGCGCACCAAGCCAGCGCTGCCGCCACTGTTTAGCTGCATTCACTCACCCCCCATCTTTGCCATGCACACCAGCCCCGACCTAGACCGCGAAGCCATCTCCGAACAGCCCAACCCGCTGGGCATGGAGGGCATTGAGTTCATCGAGTACGCCACCTCGCGCCCGCAGGCGCTGGGCCAGGTGCTGGAGACGCTGGGCTTTCGGCCCATCGCCCGTCACCGCTCGCGCGAGGTGCTGCTGTACCGCCAAGGCGGCATCAACATCATCGTGAATGCCCACGCCAGCGACATGACCACCGGGCTGAGCGACAAGCCTGTGCTGGCCGCCATCGCCTTGCGCGTGCGCGACGCAGCCAGCGCCTACCGCCGGGCGTTGGATCGTGGCGCATGGGCTGTGCCAATTCACGTTGAAGTCATGGAGCTGAACATTCCCGCTGTGCACGGGCCGGGCGGCAGCCGCATCTACTTTGTCGACCGTTACCGCGAATTTTCGATTTACGACGTGGACTTCACGCCCATTCCTGGCGTGGATCAGCACCCGCCCGCGCTGGCGGGTTTGCACTTTTTTGGCGTGGTGCAGTACATCGGCAATGACCGCACCGAAGACTGGACGGACTTCTACAGCGAGCTGTTCGGCTTCACCGAGCTGCCCGCCGAAGCGCGCTTCGGCATCTTGCCCAAGGGGCGCATTCTGCGCAGCCCCTGCCCCGCCAACGCCACATTCTTCCTGCAATTGATTGAACCTGAACCCAGCGTGCTGGAGCTGGAAGACAACGAACACTACCAACGCATCGGCTTGGGCACGCCCGACGTGCTGGCCACGGTGGCCGAGTTGCGCCAGCGCGGCGTGCTGTTCGTGGAGTCAGGCCGCATCCACAGCGAAGGCAAAGGCGCACTGACCCAAACCAGCTTGGGCAGCGTGTCGTTTGAACTGGTTCACCACGCCAAGGTTTGAGACATGATCAACTCTATCCAAGGCAATGTAGATGACTTTGGCATCGACACCATCTCGTTTGCGGGCACGCTGGAAGCCAAGCTGAAGGCCGCCCGCGAGGTCGGCTTCACCCAGATCATGCTGTCGGCGCGCGATGTGGTCGGCCACCCGGACGGCTTGGACGCTGCCGTGCGCGCCGTCAAGGCCAGCGGTTTGCGTGTCACCGGCTTTCAGGTGCTGCGCGACTTTGAAGGCTTGAGCGGCCACCTGCACGACTACAAAATCGACATCGCCAAGTCCATGCTGGAGATGTGCGCCGCGCTGGGCTCCAAAATTTTGCTGGTGTGCTCGTCCACCTCGACCCACGCATCGCAAGACTTGGACGTGCTGGCCAAGGATTTACGCAAGCTGGCCATGCTGGCGATTCCGCTGGGCATCAAAGTGGCTTATGAGGCGCTGTCGTGGGGCCGCACCGTCAATGAATTCACGCAAGCCTGGGACGTGGTCTGCCGCGCTGATGCGCCCAACTTGGGGCTGGGCTTGGATTCATTCCACCTGTTCGCCACCGAAACTCCGCTGGATGACTTGGAGCTGCTTGACCCTGAAAAAATCTTTCTGGTGCAACTGGCCGACTTCATGTGGCAAGAAATCCGCTCGGTTGAAGAACGCATCAGCACCGCCCGGCACTTTCGGGTCTTTCCCGGCGAGGGCGTGCACAGCCAAGCGCTGGCGCAACTGGTGCAAAAGCTGCACGAGTTGGGCTACACCGGCGACTACAGCTTTGAAGTCTTCAACGACGACTACCAGCAAATGCCGCTGCCCTTGGTGGCGCAGCGCGCCCGCCGTTCGGCCTTGTGGCTGGGCGAACAAGTTTTGCGCCGCTCGGTGCCACTGCCCAACCAAATTCGACTGCGCCGCAACGCCGCCTCATGAGCAACATATTTGAAGGCTTTCTTTCCACGCCTGAAGTCAACGAAGCGTTTGGCGATCGCAATTTGGTCGCTGCCATGCTGCGCTTTGAGGCAGCGCTGGCCCGCGCCCAAGCGGCGGTTGGGTTGATTCCTGAAGCGGCGGCGCTGTCCATCATCGGCACCTGCAAAGTTGAGCTGTTTGACGCCGCCAAGATCGTGCGCGAAAGCGCTCGGGCGGGCAGCTTGGCGATTCCGTTGGTCAAAAGCCTGCGAGAAACCGTCGATCTGTTCAACCCGGACGCGTCCAAGTACGTCCACCTGGGCTGCACCAGCCAAGATGCCATTGACACCGCGATGGCGCTGGTCACGCGCGAGGTGCTGACTCTCATCACCGCCGATGTGCGCAAAGTGCTCGACGCGCTGCTGCGTCTGGCCGAGAGCCACGCCACCACGCCCATGCTGGCCCGCACGCTGATGCAGCCCGCCAGCATCACCACCTTGGGCTACAAATGCGTGGGCTGGGCTGCGCCGCTGCACCGCAGCTTGCAGCGACTGGAACCCGCCATCGCCCACGCGCTGAAACTGCAACTGGGCGGCACCGTGGGCACGCTGGCGCAAATGGGCGACCACGGCGATGCGGTCATGGCCCGCATGGCGCAAGACCTCGGCCTCGCGCTGCCGCAAAGCTGCTGGCACACGCAGCGCGACGAATGGGTGCTGCTGGGGTGCGAGCTGGGCATTTTGGTCGGCAGCTTGGGCAAAATCGCCCGTGACGTGGTGCTGATGAGTCAGTTTGAAGTGGCCGAAGTGGCCGAGCCGCTAGAGCCTGGGCGCGGCGCGCCGCCCAACATGCCGCACAAGCACAACCCGGTGGCCTCGATGGTGGCACTGGCCGCTGCGCAACGTGCGCCCCAGCGCGTGGCCCTGCTGCTGGCGACCATGCCGCAAGAGCATGAACGCGCCCTCGGAGCCTGGCAAGCAGAACTGGCCGAATGGCCCACGCTGCTCAACAGCGCACACGGCAGCGCACGCGCGATGGCGCAAGCCATTCCCCGCTTGCATATCGATACCACCCGCATGCAAACCAACATCGACGCGGTGCGGGCCAGCCTGCCCAAAGCCTCGGCGCAGGAGTGGTTCAACCCCAACTTGGCAGCACACGCAGCGCGGCGCGTGGCGGTGGAACTGGCGGGTCTGCGCACTGCGGCCACGCCGCTTCAATCAACGCCGCTCTGAAGCTCAGCGCCCGGTGCCTTTGGGATCCAAGTGAAAGTGCTGTATCACCCGATGCAGCACCGGGGTGAACAAAATTGCCGCCGAAAGAATGAACACCAAGCCCGCGTAGAGCGCGTACATCCCGGCAAACAGCTTGCCGCCCCAACTGTGCGGCGGATCGACCGGCCCCATGCCACCGAGCAGCATGGCCGCGTTCAAGAACGCGTCGATCCACGGCAAGCCCTCCAGCAGCCGGTAACCCGCCATCCCCATCGCGAGCGAGCCCACCAGCAAGCCCAAAACAGCCGCAAAGTGCCCCAGCAAACGCCGGACAAAAGCGGCGGGACTCAACAAGGCTTGGTGTTTGGCTTCGTACATGGTGAGCCGCAGCTTAGCCGCTAAACTGAATCAATACCCCAAGCCCCAGGGAGGCCGCGTTTGATTTCATTGCTCCACACCGCTGATTGGCAAATCGGGCGGATTTTTTCTCAGTTTGACGAAGACGACGCAGCGGCCCTGTTCGAGGCCCGCTTCAAAGTCATTGAGCGGCTCGCCGCCATCGCCCACGAGCGCCGCGCCGATGCGGTACTGGTCGCGGGCGATGTGTTTGACACGCAAACCGTGTCGGACAAAACCATTCGGCGCATGTTCATCGCCATGCAAGGCTTTAGCGGGCCGTGGCTGCTGCTGCCCGGCAACCACGACGCGGCGCTGAGCGAATCGGTCTGGAGCCGTGCGCAGCGGCTGGGGGTAATTCCCAGCAATGTGGTCTGCTGCTTGACTCCCACGCCGCACACCGTAGCGGGCAAGTTCACGCTGCTGCCCGCGCCGCTGACCCAGCGCCACACGCACCAAGACCTGACCCACTGGTTTGCCCAAGCCGCCAGCCCCGCCGAGTTGCCGCGCATCGGCTTGGCGCATGGCTGCGTGCAAGGCATCTTGGCTGACAACATCGATTCGACCAACCCGATTGCCGCCGGGCGTGCCGCGCAAGCCGGGCTGGACTATTTGGCCCTAGGCGACTGGCACGGCACCCGGCAGATTGACGAGCGGACGTGGTACGCGGGCACGCCCGAAACCGACCGCTTCAGAGACAACGACTCGGGCCAAGCGCTGTGGGTCACGCTGACCGAAGCGGGTGCGCTGCCGCAAGTCGACGTGCTGCGCACCGGCAGTTACCTCTGGCAGCAAACGCCGCGCACGCTGGCCGTGCCGTCCGACATTGACGAGCTGGTGGCCGAACTGCAAGCCATCGACAGCCATGACGTGCGCGAGCTGCGCACCGCAGGCACTTGTGATTTGAGCGGCCACCGCCAGCTCGATGCCGCCGTGAAAGACGCGCAAGCCCGCGCCCGCGCCTTGATCTGGGACAGCAGCGCGTTGCGCCTAGAACCCACCGAAGCCGATCTGCGCGCCCTGCACGCCGACGGCTTTGTCGGCGAAGCCCTGCAAGGGCTGCGCACCCAACAGCACGGCGACGATGCCGAACTGGCCCGCGAGGCGCTGTTGATTTTGGCCCGCGTGCTGGACGCTCACAGCAGCACCAGCACCGCAACCACCACCGGAGCCCGCTCATGAAGCTGCAACGCCTGCGCATCGAAAATTTCAAGCGCTTTCGCGCTCCGCTGGAGTTGCGCGACTTCACGGCGGGCCTGAACTTGTTTGCCGCGCCCAATGAATCGGGCAAATCAACCGTGGTCGAAGCCATCCGCGCCGCCTTTTTGGAGCGCCACCGCTCCAGCTCGGTTGACCATTTGCGCCCTTGGGGCGACAGCCATAGCGCGCCGATGGTGGAGCTGGACTTTGAACTGGGCGGCGCGCACTACCGTCTGGCCAAAAGTTTTTTGAACAAAAAGCGCTGCCAGCTTGACGCGGCAGGCCACTCGTTGAACGGCGAAGAAGCAGAAAACCACCTTGCCGCTCTGCTGGGGTTTGGCTTTGCGGGCAAAGGAATCAGCAAGCCAGAGAACATGGGCATACCGGGGCTGCTGTGGATCAAGCAAGGCACCTCGCACCACATTGCCGACACCGTCAGCTTTGCCCAAGACCACCTGCGCAACGCACTGGGCGAATCGCTGGGCGAGCTGGCCTCCAGCAGCGGCGATGCGGTGCTCAAAACGGTGGAGGTGCAGCGCAACGAGCTGCTCACGCCCACCAACGGCAATCCGAAAGGCGACTATGCCGATGTCATCAAGCGCCGCGACAGCTTGCGCGCCGAACTGGCCCAACTGCACGCCGACATCAAGGCTTACGAATCCCGCGTTGATCGCCTCGCCGATGAACGCCAGCAGTACCAACTCAGCGCAACCAACCGGCCTTGGGTCAAGCTGCGCGAGCAACTGGCCCACTTTCAGCAGCAACTGAGTGCAGCCCAAGGCTTGGCCGACAAAAAAGCCGCGCAAGACCGCG
>CALMOI010000128.1 GCA_937871735.1 uncultured Comamonadaceae bacterium | reverse complement strand
CGCCACCGCATCGCCCGAAGGTGTGGCGGTGGGCGAGCGCGATGCCATCTCGCGTTACACCCAAGGCTTGATGGATTTGGGGGCTACGGTCTGCCAGACGCGCAACCCTGACTGCCCCGTCTGTCCGTTGGCGACCTTGTGCGCGGCCCGGCGCGAGGGGCAACCGCAGGCTTATCCCGTCAAAACCCGCAAGCTCAAACGCAGCGCTGAGGCGTGGTGGCTGCTGTGGGCCAGCAATGCTCAGGGCCAAATCTGGTTGGCGCGGCGGCCTACGCCTGGCGTGTGGGCGGGCTTGTTTTGCTTGCCGGTGTTCGAGTCTGAGGCGCAACTGCAAGCCGCTGTACATGCGTTGCACGGCCACGGTGTTGAGCAGCAGCCCGTGCTGCTGCACGTTTTGACGCACAAAGATTTGTACTTGCACCCCGTTCGTTTGCAAGTGCCGCAGACGGCCTCGCGGGCGATGGAGCGCGCTACCGGCCAGCCTACAGATGCGGGTGATTGGTTTGGCCCGGCAGACTGGCCGCGCTTGGGCTTGCCCGCGCCGATTCGCAAGCTGCTGGAACAAGCAGTGGCGGCATCAGCGCCCGTCCAGCTCCCGATGGCGTTTGAGGGTCGTCCACTCTGAGCTGAAGGCGCGCGCCAACTGCTCGACCAAGTACACCGAGCGGTGTTGCCCGCCAGTGCAGCCGATGGCGACGGTCACATAGCTGCGGTGGTCTTGCGCCAGCACACCCAGCCAGCTCTTGAGAAATTCGGTCAGCTGCGACTCCATGCGCGCCACGGCTTCGTGCTCGCGCAGGTAGGCGGCGACAGGCTCATCGCGCCCGGTCAACTCGCGCAGGCCGCTTTCGTAGTGCGGGTTGGGCAACATGCGCACGTCAAACACATAGTCGGCATCGACCGGAATGCCGCGTTTGAAGGCAAAGGACTCAAACACCAGCGTCAGTTGGCTGCTCGGCGCGTAGACCAAGGCTTTGACGTAGCTTTGCAGTTGCGCCGCCCGGATGGTGCTGGTGTCGATGACGTGGGTGTTCTCGCGCAGCACCGACAGCAGTTCGCGCTCCAGCTCAATGGCCTCCATCAAGGCGTGGCGCTGGTCGGTGTCGTCGTCGCGTGATAAGGGGTGGCGGCGACGAGTTTCAGAGTAGCGGCGCACCAGTGTGTCGGTGGTGGCGTTCAAGAACAGCGTGGTTACTTCCACGCCTTGCTGGCGCAGGGCTTGCAGTTGTGCAGGCACCAGCGGCAAGGCATCGGCGCTGCGCACATCGACGGCAATGGCGACTTTGCTGGAGCGGCGGTTTTGTTCCAGCTCCACAAACGGGTGCAGCAGCGCGGGCGGCAGGTTGTCGACACAGAAATAACCGGCATCTTCCAGCGCGTGCAGCGCCACCGATTTGCCGGAGCCGGACATGCCGGTGATCAAAACAAGTTCAAAGTGCATGAAGCGTCCTGCTTGGGTGGGCGGTTGCTGTCCAGCAGCTCGCGGGCGTGGGCCAAAGTGGTGTCAGACAAGCGCTCGCCGCCCAACATGCGGGCAATTTCGGTGATGCGCGCGAGTCCCGTTCTGAGCGTGACGGAACTGACGGTGCTGCCCGCTTCCACCTGCTTGGCGATCAACAAGTTGCGATCA